>JASLQE010000031.1 GCA_030744635.1 Dehalococcoidia bacterium
TGCCTTTGTCTCCATTGACACTATATCTGGCTCGGTGTTAACTTTATGGGGTAAGCCATTACAAGGCCGGAGTTTCCTTTTTGCCAAAAGCAGTAGGTGTGCTGTTCAATGCCGGGTTGGAGCCGGCAAAGGCCCTGGCCGGGGAGATGGAGGGGTTTCTCCCCTCCCTGGGGGCTGAGGTGTGGCTGTGCCCCGCCGCCGATGAAGACTCCGCCCGCAACATGCTGCCGGGCACCGAGCTGCTGCTGAGCCTGGGCGGGGACGGCACTATCCTCCGTGCCGCCAGGGCGGCTGCGCCGTACGGGGTGCCCATACTGGGGGTGAACCTGGGGCGGCTGGGCTTCATTACAGAGGTAGGCCCCGATGAGCTTCACCAGCGGCTGCCCGGCCTATTGGCCGGTGAGGGCTGGGTGGAAGAGCGGGCCATGCTGCAAGTGGAGTGTCTGTCCTCATCAGAAAGCAATGGCCATAGCTTTCACGGACTCAACGATGCGGTCGTGAACCGGGGAGAGGTGGCCAGGGTGGTCCATCTAAAGGTGTGGGTGGATGGCGAGCCTGTGACCGCATTCAAGGGGGACGGCGTTATCCTTGCCACTGCCACAGGCTCCACCGGCTACGCTTTGTCCGCCGGAGGGCCGATACTGTACCCGCAGGCCAGGGAGATTCTTTTTCAGCCCCTGGCCCCGCACCTGAGCTGGCACATCCCCCTGGTACTAACCCCGGAGGTGGTGGTGGAGATAGAGGTGGTCACGGATCACCCCGCCGTAATGAGCCTGGATGGTCAGGTGAACCTGCCGCTGGCGGAGGGAGACCGGGTGAAGGCCTGTCGCAGCCCCCACTTAGCGCGCTTCCTGCGCACCGAGCCACCGGGCTATTTTTACCGTACACTGGGCCGCCGCCTGGTGGACCGGTCGGGCTAAGGAGGACGGGTTGGAGGTCGAGAAGGCCACAATAGAGGATGTCCCTCAGATACAGCGCCTGGTCAATTTCTGGGCGGATAGAGGGGAGATGCTGCACCGGTCTCTGAGTGAGATTTACGAGAACCTCAGGGACTACTGGGTAACGCGTAGCGGCCAGGACCTGGTGGCGTGTGCCGCCTTCCATATCTACTGGTCGGACCTGGCTGAAATCAGGGCGCTGGCCGTGAGGGAGGAAAACCAGGCCCTGGGCCTGGGCAGCCAGGTGGTGGGGACCTGTATCAAGGAGGCCAAAGGGCTGGGTATACCGGTGGTATTCGCCCTCACCTACCGCCCGGGTTTCTTTGAGCGCTTTGGCTTCCAGCAGGTGCCGGTGGAGCGGCTGCCCCGCAAGGTCTGGGGGGAGTGCCAGCGGTGCCCCAAGTTCCCCAACTGCGATGAAACGGCCCTGGTGCTGCCGCTGCAGCCGGTGCCGTGGCTCAAGCGTCGGCGGGTGAAAGGGGTGGGGGTTGGCTGAAGAGATACTCTCCTCCGAACACCTTTACCAGGGCCGGGCGCTGAGCCTGCGGGTAGATACCGTGAGGCTGGCCTCGGGCCGGGTGACCACACGGGAGATTGTGGAGCACATGCCATCAGTGGTCATGGTGCCCATAGACACCGAGGGCGGCCTGATAATGGTGCGCCAGATGCGCCATGCCGTTGATAGCGCCATTCTGGAGCTGCCTGCGGGCACCACCGAGCCTGGGGAGAGCCCTGAGGAGTGCGCCCGCCGGGAGCTGCGGGAAGAGGTGGGCCACGAGCCCCGGTACCTGGAACTGCTGGGGGGCTTCTATTCCGCCCCCGGGTATGCCAGCGAATACCTGTATGTCTACCTGGCTACCGACCTGGAACACAACCCGGCGGTGGCCGAGGACACCGAGTACATAGAGCCGGTGCGCTACCCCCTGGCCGAGGTGCCCCGGCTCATAGCCTCCGGGGAGATTGAGGACTCCAAGACCCTGGCCGGCCTCTACTTATACTGGCTCAAGAAGGGCAGCGGCCGGTTATAAGGGCGGTTACCCCGCCTGGCTGGCCTGGCCCGGTGCCGCCTCCAGGCCGTGGCTCCTGGCGTGGGCCACAATCCACAGTGCCCCGGTACGGAAATCAGGGGCTATGTAGTCGGGCGATGCCTCACGGGGCAGGTTGCGTTTGATATAGAACAGGTCATCAATCAGCACACCACGGCATCCGGCCTCCCGGGCGGCGGCCATGCCCTGTAGCTGGTCTCCCATAAAATAGGAATTGGGGAGGTCTATGTCCAGCTCCTCAGCAGCGGATAGGATGAGGCCGGGCCTGGGCTTGCGGCACCCGCAGCCCTCGTCGGGGTGATGGGGGCAGTAGTAGATGGCGTCCACCCGGGCACCCTCCCGGGCCAGATCACGGAGCATTTGCCGGTGGATGTGGCCCAGCATCTCCTCCGTAAAGTAGCCCCGGGCCACGCCGGACTGGTTGGTGACCACCACCACCTTGAAGTGCTGGTTCAGGTGGGCAATCCCCCGGGCCACGCCGGGCAGCAGTTCCATGTCCTCGGGGCGGCTGCAGTAGGGCACATCCCGGTTGATGGTGCCATCCCTATCCAGAAACACAGTCCTATTCGTGGTCTCCTCCGAACAGGGCCTCCTCTACCAGCTGGCAGATGATGTGCCCAGCAAGGATATGGGCCTCCTGAATCCTGGGGGTATCGGTGGAGGGCAGGCACAGGGATATGTCCGCCATCTCCCGCAGCCTGCCGCAGTCCCCGGTGAGGGCCACGGTAACGGCGCCCCGGCCCTGGGCCTCCTCCACGGGGGAGTTGCCCGATGTGCTGATCACACCACCACATCCTGTGTCGCCACTATGGCCCGTAGCTGGCGGGCGAAGACGGCCTCGTAGCCGAAGTCGTTGGCTATGGCGGTCAGGCACGAGGTGTTGGTGGTAAGGGCTAGTGCGGGCAGTGGCTCCCGGTCAAAGCGGAACTTACCGGACAGCTCGGCGGCTATGTGCTGGGCGTCGGCACTGCTGCCGCCGTTGCTCAGCAGGAGCACCTTGTGCCCCTGGCGCACGGCCTCGGTGATGCATTCAGCGATGTCCGCCAGCACCCCCGCCTGCTCCTTTAGAGACTCATAGAGCTGAAGGCTGTCCTCTATCTGTTGGACCACCTGCTCTCTAAGGTCCACTCTGTTGCTCCTGGTGGGTGTAGTCACCCTATGATAATACCATACTCCGCAACACCCCCTGGCAAACGGGCCTTCCTTGACTTGAATACCCTGGCTTTGCTATGATTTCCCATTCGGGCGGTGCCCGTTGGAGGAGGCAGTCATGGCCATCGTCACATCTTATCCTACCCGCCCCCTGGAGTGCTGGC
>JASLQE010000032.1 GCA_030744635.1 Dehalococcoidia bacterium
GTGCAGCATGTCTACAGCAACGCCGATTTCTCTGAAGAAGCCCTGGATACCTACAGCCAGGGCCTTTAGCTAACATGCGCATCCTGGGTGTGGACCCCGGGTCTGTTTGCATGGGATACGGGATAATTGAGACGGAGCCGCTGTCCCTGGTGACATTCGGGGTGCTTCGCGCCCCAGCCCGCTCCCCCCTTGAATCCCGGTTGTTGATTTTGTTCCAGAAGCTGGAGGAGGTATTCCTCCATTACCATCCGGCCACTGTGGCCGTGGAAGAGCCCTTTGTGGCTGAAAACCCCCGTGCGGCCCTAGCGGTGGGCCGGGCCCAGGCGGTTGCCTTTCTCCTCACGGCCCGGGCAGGCCTCCCCATTCACCGCTATGCCCCCACACAGGTGCGCCGGCAGGTTACCAGCTACGGTGGCGGAGACAAACTACAGGTGCAGGAGATGGTGAGGGTGCTGCTGGGTATGGACGCAGCCCCCCAGCCCACCGATGCAAGCGATGCCTTGGCCGTGGCGCTGTGCCACCTCCTTCAGGAACGCCGGGCCTGTCCGTGATTGCCGCCATTCACGGCACCTTGGAACAGCGTCTCTCCGGGTCGGCCCTCATCCGTGTGGGAGGCTTTACACTGATGGTACACCTCCCCGCCTCTTCCCTGGACAGTCTGGGCGATACCGGGGTCGAGATCCACCTTCACACCTTCCTTCAGATGAGAGAAGACAGCCTGACACTATACGGCTTTGCCACCCGGGAGGAGATGGAGTTGTTTGTGCTGCTCACCTCGGTCTCCGGCGTCGGCCCCCGCATCGGCCTGGCCCTATTGTCGGCCCTGTCCCTGGACCAGTTAGCCGCCGCCCTCCTCCGTGGGGATGCTGACCTGCTGGCCCGGGTGCCTGGCGTAGGCCGCAGGCTGGCCAGCCGGTTAACGGTAGAGCTCAAAGGCAAGGTGGCCCGCCTGCCCGTGGAGGCCGCTCCCCTCCCCGGAAACGACTCTGAGGTGGTCTCGGCCCTGACCAATCTGGGTTATTCCCTGTCCGAGTCCACCGCCGCCATATCCACCCTGCCCTCAGAACCGTCTCTCTCTATAGAAGAGAAACTGCGGCAGGCCCTGCAGCACCTGGCACAGCGGTAGCCAGGGCAGCACCCACTTTCCCCTTTTCCTGATTCCTACCGGTGTTCCTACCGGAATGTCTTCCGGTAACGGCGCAGGATGGCCCCGGCGGTGGCGATAGCTTCCCCGGGGCCGGTGAAGACGGAAAGATAGGCATCGGCACCCTCCTCCACTGCTCGCTCCCAGGCGTTTTGCGGCGCTTCAAGGCCTATCAGGATGATGGGTATATTTACCATATCTCGTATACGGGAGCAGGTACGCCAGCTCTCAGGAACCTCAGCATCCAGCAATATTATGTCCGGTTGGACGTCATCAACCAGCGTCACCCCCTGGAACTGGTCGGTGATGGAGACTATCTCATGGCCCTCCGCCCTGATAGCAATCATCAGGCGGCGGAACGGTGTCTGGTTGCCCAGCACCATCAA
>JASLQE010000033.1 GCA_030744635.1 Dehalococcoidia bacterium
GGCGGACATGGCAGTACGGGACTCCGAGGCCTTCGCCGCGCTGGTCCAGAGCGCACGGGACGCCCTCTCCAAAAAGGCCTGACCGTGAAGCTCCTGGAGCTTCACGGTCAGGCCCTGGCCGAGCTGGAGCAAGCTGCCGACCTGGAGGGCCTAGAAGCATGGCGGGTCCGCTACCTGGGCCGTAAAGGCCCGATCAGCCAGTCCCTGCGCAGCCTCAGTTCACTGCCCGTAGAAGAACGTCGCCTCCAGGGTGAGATGGCTAACCGGGTCAAGGGCTCGTTGCAGGACGCCTGGCAGTCCCGGCGGGAGGGCCTGCGCCTGGCGCAGGTATCAAAGCCCCCGTCCGGCGTGGATATCAGCCTTCCCGGCCGCCCCGTGCCAATGGGCCGGCTCCACCCCGTTACCCAGACATTCCGTGATATCTGCGCCGCCTTCCAGTCTCTGGGCTTTGAGGTGGTGGAGGGGCCGGAGGTGGAATGGGACTACTATAACTTCGAGGCCCTGAACATCCCCCCAGGCCACGCCGCCCGGGACATGTTCTCCACCTTCTGGGTGGACTACACCGATGACAGGGGAGGACACCCCATGCTGCTGCGCACCCACACCTCTCCCATGCAGGTGCGGGTGATGGAGAAGACCCAGCCACCAGTGCGGGTAATAGTGCCGGGCCAGGTGTTCCGCTATGAGGCCACCGATGCCACCCACGAGGCCGTGTTCCACCAGGTGGAGGGCCTAGCGGTTGACGAGAGCATAACCCTAGCCGATCTCAAGGGCACCCTTTACGAGGTCGCCCGTCTCCTGTTCGGGGAGGAGAGGAAGGCCCGCTTCCGGTGCACCTACTTCCCCTTTGTGGAGCCCGGTGTGGACATGGCCATTGACTGCGCCGTGTGCGGGGGGGAAGGGTGCCGTGTATGCTCCGGCACCGGGTGGCTGGAGATACTGGGCGCAGGCATGGTGCACCCGGATGTCCTGTCACGGGTGGGCTATGACACCCGGCGGTACACCGGATTCGCTTTCGGGATGGGTGTGGAGAGAATCGCCATGCTCCGTCACGGCATAGACGATATCAGGCTCTTCTTCCAGAACGATTTAAGGTTCCTGAGGCAGTTCAGGTGAAAATATCCTTTCGCTGGCTGAAAGACTATGTGCACATAACGCTGCCCACACAGGAGATAGCGGAGAAGCTGACCATGGCCGGGCTGGAGGTGGAGGTGGCCGAGGCGCTGGGCGACCAGTGGGAGGGGGTACGAGTGGCCCGGGTGACCGGTGTGGCCCCCCACCCCAACGCCGACCGTCTGCGCCTGGCTACCGTGGAGTTGGCCGGGGAGAGCCAAACCGTGGTCTGCGGTGCCCCCAACCTGTCCATAGGCCAGAGGGTGGCCTTCGCCCAGGTGGGCGCCCGGCTGGTAGACGGCCACACCGGCCAGACCGTTACCCTCAAGCAGGCCAAAATCCGCGGGGTGGCCTCGGCGGGCATGGTGTGCTCCGAGAGGGAGCTGGGGCTGGGCGAGTCTCACGAGGGTATATTGGAGCTGCCCCCGGACGCCCCGGTAGGCGCTCCCCTGGCCGATTACATGGGGGATACCCTGTTGGAGATAGAGATAACCCCCAACCGCCCCGATTGCCTTTCGGTGCTGGGGGTGGCCCGGGAGGTGGCCGCCATCACCGGAGAACCTATCAGCCCACCGGCTTTGGACTATCCTGAAGAGGGTCCGCCCATCGGGGACCTGGCCAGTGTAGAGATAGCCGACCCCGGCCTCTGCCCCCGCTACTGCGCTACCATCATCCAGGGGATAAAGCTGGGGCCTTCGCCCCGCTGGCTTCAAGAGCGGCTCATAAGCTACGGCATGCGCCCCATCAACAACATCGTGGATGTCACCAACTATGTGATGGTGGAGATGGGACAGCCGCTGCACGCTTTCGATTTCCGCACCCTCTCCGATAGCAAGATAATCGTCCGCAGTGCCCGGCCCGGGGAGGACATCACCTCCCTGGACGGCCAGAAACGCTCCCTGAACCCTGATATGCTGGTCATTGCGGATGCCCACCGGGCGGTGGCCGTGGCCGGGGTGATGGGAGGGCTGGATACAGAGGTCACCGAAGGCACCACGGACATCCTCCTGGAGGCCGCCAACTTCGCCTATGCCAGCCTTCGCAACACCGCCGCAACGCTCAAGATGCGCACCGAGGCCTCGATGCGTTTCGAGCGGGGCCTCAGCCCCGAGCTGGTGCCCCCCAACATAAAGCGGGCCACTCAGCTCATACAGCAGGTGGCCGGTGGCCGGGTGGCCAGGGGCGTCATAGATGTATACCCCGGCAGGACGGATGCCGGGCCTATCGTCCTGGAGCTGTCCGAGATCCCCCGCCTGCTGGGTATGGAGATAGACCGGGCCGAGGTGCTGCGGGTGCTAAAAGCCCTGGGGTTTGAGTGCCGGGAGGACTCCCCCGAACGGCTGTTGGTGAACCCGCCTTACTGGCGCAGCGATGTCCGCCTGCCCGCCGATGTGGTGGAGGAGGTGGCCCGGATTGTGGGCTATGACCTCCTACCTACCACGGTGCTCAGCGGCCGGTTGCCACACCGGCAGCCGGATATAAAGCTCCGCCTCAAGGAGCGGGTGCGGGATATTCTATCGGCCAGCGGCCTTCACGAGGCCATCACTTACCCCCTGGTGAGCGCCGACTGGCTGGAGGCCACACGCTCCCCGCTGGGACTCAGGCTGGCCAATCCGGTGTCCCGGGAGCAGGAGTATCTGCGCACGAGCCTGCGCCCCGGGCTGCTGGCGGCCCTGGCCACCAACCAGAAGTTCGGCGCTGAGGCCGTCAGGCTGTTTGAAGTAGGCCGGGCCTACCTGCCCCGGGAGGGCGACCTGCCACTGGAACGGGAGACGGCAGTGGCGGTGCTATGGGGTGGAGACGGCGATGTGCTGTGGACCGTCCGGCAGGCCGGGGCCGACTTCTACGAGGCCAAAGGCCTGGCAGCGACCCTGCTGGACCGCCTGGGTACCGGTGGTGCTGATTTCGTCCCTTCGCAGGAGCCTTTCCTGCATCCTTCATGGCAGGCAGCCGTGACAGCCGGTGGCCGGACCGTAGGGGTCATAGGCCAGGTGCACCCTGATGCCGCCGATGTCCTTGAGGTCGATGGGCCTGCTGTTTTTGTGGAGATTGACCTGGATGCCGTGGTCGCTCAGAGCGGCCGTCCCATCAGCTACCGGCACCTGCCCCGCTTCCCGGCGGCGATACGGGACCTGGCCTTGATAGTGGCCGAGGAGGTCTCCGCAAGGCAGATAACGAACATCCTCAGGTCCTCCCCGCTCGTGACAGAAGTAACCCTCTTTGACCTGTACCGGGGCCGCCCCATCCCCACCGGACACAAGTCCCTAGCCTTCCGTTTGCGCTTTCAGTCCCCTCAACGCACCCTCACCGACACCGAGGTGGACCGTGCCCAGCAGCAACTCGTAGAGCGTCTGGGCAAGGAGTTGGGTGCCGTCCTGCGTTCCGCATAAAAAGGCGCTAAAAAGCGACAAAAATCACAGACAGCTTACCTTTTTCTGTTACACACTGAAATTTATGTAGTGCTGGCCGATGGTGTGCCCTGTATACAAGTCCAAACTAGTGCCGAGGAGGTGAGCATGGCGGAGGCGGAAAAAGTCACGGGTTCGGAGGAGACAATACCCCTGGGGCAGGTGTTCCTGGATGACATCTTTCTCCTTTTTGCGCTGGGGATGTCCGTACCCCTTGTTTTGTACATAGGGTGGGGTCTACTGGACCTCCTCAATGTGCCCATCCTGCCATAAGGAGGCGATATGAGCTTAGCCGCGCCGGAGAGGATATGGTGGAAGCCTCTGGGCTGGGACGAAAAGCTGTGGGTGTGGGTGAGCCTGGTATTTTGCGTGATCCTGCTCTCGGGTATGATTGTGTGGCACGTTGCTGGCCTACAGACCGCCCCCAGTGAGACATACTCGGTTTCCGTAGAGCGCTTCACACAGCTAACTGACGACTTTATCGAGGAATACAAGGTGGGAGAGGAGAATGGCCTGCCGGTGGTACGGCCCCCGGCCGGGGGTGATGCCTACATGCAGGCCTCTACCTGGCAGTG
>JASLQE010000034.1 GCA_030744635.1 Dehalococcoidia bacterium
CAGGCTGGCGGAGGACCACGAGACTGCCGTGGAGGAGTACGGCGTCTTCGGCACACCCACCATAGTGTTCCCCGGCGGCGAGGCTGTCTTCATCAAGCTGAGCGATATACCTCCCGCTGGCGACGCGCTGGCCCTGTTCCACGAACTTTTGCATTTGTCCACGGCGCGGACCTATGTCAGGGAGATAAAGAGACCCCAACGCCCTAAGAAGGGCTGATGTACCCTATAGCTTTCGGAGGTGAGTTTTGGAGCTGAAAGGTTTTCTGGAAGCCACGCTGAATGACATGGAGGGAAGGCTGAACACATATATTGACAGCCTCACTGCGGAGGAATTTGCATGGCGGCCCGCCCCGGACTGTCATAGCATCGGCTTCACACTGTGGCACATCTACCGGGTAGAGGACTTCTGGTTCCAACGGTTTGTTCAGAGTCAGGCAGAGTTGTATGAGAGCGAGGGGTGGCGGGAGAAACTGGGCACACCGCCCAAGGATATGGGCTACCAGTATACTGTGGAGCAGATAGCTGGCTTCCAAGTGCCCCCCCTGGAGACAATCCAAGGGTACGGCAAATCGGTGCGCCAACATACCCTGGAGTTCCTGAGACAGCTCCCGGCGGAGAAACTTGACGATAAGCCCCGGCCCGACCGGTCCGAGCAGACCATCGCGGACACCTTCCAAAGGGTCATCCTGGAGCTTACCCTACACATAGGTCAGATAACCTATCTGCGGGGTATGCAGCGGGGCCTGGACAAATGAAGGGGTGAAGAGCATTTAAGTGGACCACTGGTGCGGGGAGGGGAAAAGACCGTTAGGTTAGATACCTCAAAACGGAGGGTGAGCTATGGCACAACTAAAGATACAGCATCTCCAGTTGGGCTCCTATGGCACAAACGCTTATGTGGTTACCTGCGCCACCACGGGCAAGACCGTCCTGGTTGATACTCCCGGAAAGCCGGCGGATATCCTAGCGGCCCTGGCCGGTGTAACTCCGGAGTATATCCTGATAACCCATGGCCACATGGACCATCTGGAGGCCCTGGCCGGGGTGAAAGAGGCCACTAAAGCGCCGGTGGCCGCGCATGCCGACGATGCCCGTCGGCTGCCCTTTAGCCCTGACCGTCTGCTGGAGGACGGGGATACCGTTCAGGTGGGGCAGGTAGCCCTGCGGGTTATCCACTCCCCCGGCCACACACCGGGCAGCATATGCTTCTTCACCAATGGCCACCTGCTGAGCGGCGATACCCTGTTCCCCAACGGCCCCGGCAAGACGGCTACCCCCCAGGACTTCAGCCAAGTGGTGGACTCCATAGTGAGCAAGCTGTTTATCCTACCCGATGATACGCAGGTATACTCCGGGCACGGTGATGCGACGGTGCTGGGCCGGGAGAAGGAGTATTTTGCCGCTTTCAACCGCGGCCCCCAAGACCCCAACCTGTGCGGCGATGTGCTCTGGGTGCCGGAGTCCTAAAAGGCAATCTCCACCCGGTGGAACCCCTCGGCCAGGGGATACCCGGCTGCTTTACCGAACATAGTAGCCCGCTCCCGGAGCCACTTGTTCAGGTTGTTGTGGCGGCCTACCATCTGGCTCTTGTGGCTCAGTCCGGCCTCGAGCTTGGTATCAAAGACGCCGGATATGTCCACATAGTGGTTGGGCTCATCGGCGGCCCAGAACAGGACCTCCCTTACTTTATGGGTGTCTAGCCCCTTCTCCAGGTGCTCCGGGTAGGAAAGGTGGTCACGGGCATAGGGAAAAACGGCGTCCATAACCACCCGGCCGGTAATGCGGTGGTCCCGATGCCACAGATATTTGCGATAAGGGTCGGCGGTGACCACGGTGAACGGCTTATATTTGCGGATATAGTACACCAGGCGGCCGCGAAATTCCGGGGTATCCTCCAGGGTACCGTCCGTGTAGTCCAAGAACTGGACTTCCTTGACCCCCAGGACGGCGGCAGCATCCAGTTGCTCCATGCGGCGGGTTTTCGCCAGCCGCCCCGGGGACATCTTGCGGTCGCTACTCCCCTTGTCCCCGTTGGTGCACACCAGATAATATACCGGCCTACCCTCAGCGGCCCAGCGGGCCACGGATCCGGCGGCGCCGAACTCGGCATCGTCGGGATGGGGAGGGATTACCAGTACCGCGTTATCCATAGAGACCTC
>JASLQE010000035.1 GCA_030744635.1 Dehalococcoidia bacterium
TGCCTTTGGTAAGAGCTATCAGATAAAATGAAGTGTCCGTCAAAAAATATTACCTTCAACCACACGTACTCACTCTAAATAGGTCATAATTTGCTTGATGGCTTTAACCAAAATATGACCTTAGTAGATATTTTGAAGCTAAAAGATATAGATGTCACGTTACTCGTATCACCGGAATATTTGTCCAGCCATGCGTACAAGTATTGGATTGTGTTTGTCTTTTCTGTGTCTATACAGCATTTGACTTTCGTATATGGTAAGAATAGACTAAACCAAAAGATATTATCAGGACAGGAACCTCTCTTTGGTGAGATTAAGTACGAAAAAAGGCGAATATTAGGCCAAACGAGGTCTTTTGGAATCCTGTATGATGGATTTCACCTGCAAGAGGTCTTCCGCGAGATTATACCCAGTGAGGAGCGCGGTCTCCAGTTTGTTCATATCTTCTTTGCTAACCACCTGTTTGCCACTTGGGGTGAAGGCGACCGAAGATATCACCTTAGAACGAATATATACGGTATGCCTTCTCTCATCTCAACGACAGGGCTTGTAGAAGCGCCAGCAAAACCGAGAAAGTATTATCTTCTCAAGCAACAATACGAGAGATTGGGAAAGGATTTAATGAAACTTAAACATAGATTTGAGGAGAGGTTTATTGATTATGAGGATAAGCGGCTGGCTGAGGTTGCAAAGGGATATGCAATGAAGGCTGTCTTTTGTGCTTTAACCGGTGACCCATTCTGTGGAAATAAAGTTTGTCGCTTGTATAACGCCCACCGGCAGGAAGAGGTTATCGGGGCGCAGTTGGGGGGCGATTACCAGCTCTGCCCCCATCACCAGGGCCTGCTGGATGAAATGAGACGGGGGGAAGCGGCATGAAGGCCGAGATAGTAGCCGTGGGCACCGAGATTCTGCTGGGGGACATCACCGATACCAACTCCGCTTTCATAGCGGAGGAGCTGGCCCCGCTGGGCATAGACCTCTACTGGATGACTGTAGTGGGGGACAATATGGACCGGCTGGTGGAGGTCCTGAGGCGGGCATGGGACCGCTCCGACCTTATCGTACTCACCGGGGGCCTGGGCCCCACCGAGGATGACATCACCCGGGAGGGCATCGCCCGTATGCTGGGCGAGGAACTTACCGTTGACCCCGATGTGGAGAAATGGCTGCGGGGCTTCTTCTCCTCCCGCGGCTACCCTATGCCGGAGCGTAATATCAAGCAGGCAACGGTTATCCCTTCCTCCAAGCCCTTATACAACGCTAGGGGGACGGCCCCCGGCTGGTGGGTGCAGCGGGAGGGCACTGCGCTGGTGACCATGCCAGGGGTGCCCGTGGAGCTTTTTCAAATGTGGCAGGAGCAGGTGTTGCCCCAGATAAAAGAGTTGCTGGGCGGCGATATCATCCTGTCCCGCACCATCAAGACCCTGGGAATGGCCGAGGCCGCGGTGGACGAAGTCCTCAGCCCTCTCCTCTCCTCCACCAACCCCAGCATCGGTATATATGCCAAGATGGATGGCATTCACATCCGCATCACCGCCAAGGGCGGTGGGGAGGATGTGGTGCGGGAGATGCTGGCGGACATGGACTCCAAGGTCCGGGAGCAGTTGGGAGACCGGGTCTGGGGGGTGGATGACCAGACCCTGGAAGGGGTGGTGGGGGAGCTGCTTATGCAGAAAGGTCTTACGCTGGCCACCATGGAGAGCTGCACCGGAGGCCTGCTGGCAAATTACCTTACCGATGTGCCGGGCAGCTCCCGCTACTTCAAGGGGGGGGCGGTGACCTATACCAATGATATGAAGATGGCTATGGGGGTGCCTCGGGCGCTCATAGAGGAGCACGGGGCCGTCAGCCCCCAAGTGGCCGAGGCCATGGCTCGGGCCGCCCAGGAGAAATTGGGGGGGGATGTGGGTGTGGCTATCACTGGAGTAGCCGGTCCTGACGATATGGAGGGTAAGCCCAAAGGCACCGTGCATATAGGCATCGTGGCCGGAGACCAGGCAGACACCTTCTCGTACCGCTACGGCTTCCCGCGCCAGCAGGTAAAGCGGTGGGCCGCCTTGGGGGCCATGTTCCAGCTCCGCCGTATCCTGCTCTCCTTGCTCTGATAAGCGCTGGTCACGGGGAGCGCTGGGGGAGGGCTTACTTACACGGGGGGATTTCGGCCATGCGGATGGGGACGGGAAGCGGCTGCCGTGCGATGCCCTACAGCATGTTGAGTAATGTCTCCCGTTATGATATATTATTCAACCGTTGGCTGTGGGTGGCCCGATAAGCGGAGCATCATCGGACTACCCGAAGGACTCTCCGCCCCGAGCCGGCATGGGAAACCCGATCGGAGTGCGGTCTTTCAGGTCTATCTAAGGAGGCTTCCCGGATATGCACCTGGTAATTGATGGCTATGGGGCAGACCCTGAGCTGCTTCGGGATGAGGCTGCCATCTACCAGCTTCTGGATACTTATCCCGAACGGATAGGTATGACCAAGGTATCGGCGCCGCATGTGTTCCAGTATGTGGGTACCAAGCCGGAGGACTGGGGTGTTTCCGGATTTGTGATTATCGCCGAGAGCCATATCGCCATTCACACCTTTGTGGAGCGGGGCCTGGTAAACATAGATGTTTTCTCGTGTAAGGCTTTTGACGCCAGGCAGGTGATTGACTTTTTCCGGGACCAGTTCCGGCTATCCAGTGTCAACACCTTCATCCTCAGGAGGGGCCTGGAGTACCCCGGCCCGGAGCGGGATGGTGTTCCCGTGTTTGAACCCGCCCTATCCATAGGAGGCTGGGATCCCGCGGAACGGGACCCCTCTCCACCCGGGGCGGCCTAGCCCGGCGCCGGCGGGCGTCTACTATGGCTGGAGAAAACTTCTCCCCCCCTCTCCGCTTTGCAGCCGTGCCCGGCTCCCTTGCCCGGCTCCGCACGTCCCGGATAGCGGTCCTTCCCGTTCCCTATGATGCCACCACGGACTGGCGCTCCGGCCAGCGGGAGGGGCCGATGGCCATTCTTGAAGCCTCTCAGTACATGGAGCACTATGATGTGGAGCTGGGGCTGGAGATATCCCAGGTAGGCATCCATACGCTGCCCCCCGTAGAGCCGCTGATGGGAGACCCACAGGCTATGGTGCGGCGGGTGGCCCGGGCAATTGCGCCCCTGGCCAGGGCCGGTAAGGTGGTGGCCCTGCTGGGCGGCGAACATACCCTCACCCTGGGGGCGGTGCTGGCCTATAAAGACCGCTTTCCAGGGCTATCCGTACTCCACCTGGATGCCCATGCCGACCTGCGGGACTGGTACCTGGGCACCCGGTACAGCCATGCCACGGTGCTGCGCCGGGTGGTAGAGGAGTGCCCGGCGGTGGCCGTGGGGGTGCGCAGCCTATGCGCCGAGGAGGCCCGCATTGTGAATGGAGGGTGTGTCAGGGTGTGGTACGGCGACACATGGGATGAGGCCCAGGTGATGGGTGCCCTCTCTTCTCAGGTGTATATTACGGTGGATCTGGATGTGCTGGACCCCTCCATCATGGCGGCGGTGGGCACCCCGGAACCTGGCGGGCTGTCCTGGGAGAGCATCACGGGTCTGCTAAAGGCAGTGACTCGCCAGAGACAGGTGGTGGGATTTGATGTGGTGGAGTTATGCCCTCGGGAGGGACCAGGGGCCTGCGCCTATTTGGCTGCCAAGCTGGCGTACAAGCTCATGGGCTACATCACACACCCCCTGGTGGGTGAATGAGCTCCTCCTTCCGTCTGGGCCGCATATTCAGCATCCCCATTTCTATCCACTACACATGGTTCATAATATTCGCCCTGGTCACACTCACGCTGGCACGGGGCTTCTTCCCCAATTTCTATGTCTGGCCTGAGTGGTTGTACTGGATAACCGGGCTGGTCACCAGCGCCCTCTTTTTCTCCTCTGTAGTGGCCCACGAGCTTAGCCACAGCCTGGTATCCCGCTACTACGGGGTACCGGTGCGCAGCATAACCCTGTTCATCTTCGGCGGGGTGGCCCATATCGGCCGGGAGGCTGCTGGGCCTATGAGGGAGATGGCCATGGCCCTGGCGGGGCCGCTGAGCAGCCTGGCGATTGCCGGTCTGTTTCATGTTGTGCATCGGGTGGCCCTACCGTATAGCGAACCGGTGGCCGCACTGGCCTGGTGGCTGCGCTATATCAACGTAGCTCTGGCCGTGTTCAACCTCATACCGGGCTTCCCCCTGGACGGGGGCCGGGTGTTCCGCGCCCTCCTGTGGCGTGTCACAGGGGACTTCCTCAAGGCCACCGGGGCGGCAGTAGCCGTGGGCCGGGGAATAGGGTACCTGTTCATAACGCTTGGGCTGCTCTCCATATTGGGCATATCGCCGGTAGCCCAGCTCTTCGGGTTCATCGGTGGCCTGTGGTTTGCCTTCATCGGCTGGTTCCTGGAGAATGTGGCATCGTCCAGCTATCGGCAGACCCAGTTGAAGGAGGCACTGCACGGTGTAAGCGCTGGGGAGCTTATGAACCGGGACTGCGTAATAGTCCCGCCGGAGCGGACAGTAGAGGAGCTGGTGCGGGACTATGTGTTGCCACGGGGCAGCCGCTGCGCCGTGGTGGCCCAGGGCGGCCGGTTGGCAGGCATGCTCACCATGGCCAACCTCAGGGGTCTACCCCAGGGGCAGTGGCCCACTACACTTGTGGAGAACGTCGTTATACCCCCGGCACAGCTACGGGTGGCCCATCCCGGCGAAGATGTACTGGATGTGCTGGAGAGAATGGAGGAGGAGGATATTGGGCAGATGGTGGTGGTAAGGAGTGGTGAGGTGCTGGGAGTGCTGTTCCGCGAGCATATCTTCCGCTATGCTCGCACTCGTACGGAACTGGGGTACAGGGGTGGGTCATGACGCTCCGGGGCCGTTTTCCAACCATTCTTTGCCCACCTACAACAGGGGGCTGTCCCCCCGGATATAGTCCTGGGATGACAAACAGGGCGAGGTGATACTTGCTAAACTACCCCAAGCACACGCCGTGCTCTCGTCCAGAAACATGAGTGACACTATACTGGTGTCATGCATATCGTCTGTGGTAGGCTTCGGGGAAGGAGGCGCCTGGCCAGGGTCCCGGAGCTGTCTCAGCAGGCCAGGCGACGCTTGAAGTGGATGGACTACTACCAGGGGCATGGGGGGAATGCCCGTCTCACCTGCCGCCACTTTGACATCAGTCCCCAGACCTTCTACCGGTG
>JASLQE010000036.1 GCA_030744635.1 Dehalococcoidia bacterium
GACCAGCGCCCCAGCGGCATTGATGATGAGGTGATGTCCCAGGTGGGCACCAAGCTTACCTGCCACCTGGACAACGATAAGGACATAGACAGTGTCCTGTCTGGCGTAGCGGGCAAGGGGGAGCTGCGCACAGTGCTTTCCCGGCTTAACCCCAAACGCCAGGCCCTCATCCTGGGCCACGCCGTACCCATGCCGGTGGTGGTGCAGGTGCGGGAGTACGGCTCCCCCGCTTCCTATCGGAACCTGGGCTTTATGGAGCCCGCTGAGAAGAAGGCGATGGCGGAGCGGGACATACAGGAGTGGTGGGGGGATTAGTATGCAGATACTGGAGCACATGGCCCGGTATGGATTCGAGCAGGTTATGCTGTGCCACGATGCCGGTGTGGGCTATACCGCCATCATCGCCATCCACGATACCACCCTGGGGCCGGCCCTGGGCGGGGTGCGGGTGTGGGACTACCCCTCGGAGGAAGATGCCATCCGTGATGTCCTGCGTTTGGCTCGGGCCATGACCCTCAAATCGGCTGCGGCAGAGCTAAACCTGGGGGGTGGCAAGGCCGTGGTAGTGGGGGTGCCCCCGATGGGGAAGCGGGAATCGGTCTTCCGCTCCCTGGGCCGCTTCATCCAGTCCCTGGGTAGGCGCTATATAACCACCGAGGATGTGGGCAGCTATATGCGCGATATGGAGCACCTGAGGCTGGAGACCGAACATGTCACCGGGCTGCCGGTGGCTATGGGCGGCAGTGGAGACCCCTCGCCGGTTACCGCCTTTGGTGTCTACCAGGCCATGCAGGCCTGTGCCGAGCAGGCCTTCGGCGGCCCCACTCTCCGGGGCAAGAGGGTGGCGATGCAGGGACTGGGCAAAGTGGGTTCCAACCTGCTCCCATTGCTGGCAAAGGAAGGGGCCAGCCTGGTGCTGACCGATATCCGGGAGGGGGTGGCTGAGGGGGCCGGCTCTGAGTTCAGCGCCGCAGTGGTATCCCCGGATGCAATATATGACGAAGAGTGCGACATATTCTCCCCCTGTGCTCTGGGGGGCATCCTCAGCCAGGGCACCATCCCCCGCCTCCGGTGCCGTGTAGTGTGCGGTGGGGCCAACAACCAGCTTGAAAACATTGACGACTGCTCTTTGCTGGAGGAGCGGGGCATCCTCTACGCCCCGAACTTCGTGGCCAACGCCGGCGGGGTCATCAACATCTCCCTGGAGTTCACCGGCTATGACGAGGGCCTGGCCCGGAAGAAGGCGGCCGGTATATACGACACCATGCGCTGTATCCTGAACGGTGCCCGTAATGATAAGGTCATCACTGCCGTGGCCGCCGAGCGTTATGCCGGGGAGCGCATAGCGGCGGTGAAAGCCGTGAAGCATATTTACCAGGAATAGTAGCCTTTGCCCTTCCGTTCCACACGCATAAAATATTTAGGGCGG
>JASLQE010000037.1 GCA_030744635.1 Dehalococcoidia bacterium
GTCCATCTCCACCACACCAACCCTGATGGCATGCAGCTTCACCGTCATCTTGCCTCCTTGCCGTGCAAAATCATCCCCCCTAGTATAACGGCACAGTGGCCTGCGTCCAAGTCTACGGCCAGGGGGAAATAGTCTATCAGATATTCCTCGATAGATAACTTCGGGACCGAATAATTTTGGGGTTACATCTACTCAATCCCAAGGGGGGGTTGGGGGGTATCGCCCCCCCCATATACAAACCTCAGGCGGGCGGGTGGGAGAGATGATGCTCGCAAGACGACCTCTCATGGGAGCAAGTTGACAAGGGGGGACAGATAGGATTACCATCATACGATGTACTCCTTTATCGCACCGAAACCAAGGATGGAACTATGACCCAAAGAATGCTGGCCCAGGGCAACGCCGCCATAGGCTGGGGGGCCGTAGCCGCCGGATGTCGGCACTTTTTCGGCTACCCCATTACCCCCCAGAACGAAATCACCGAATGGTTCGCCAAAGAGCTTCCCCAAAGAGAGGGTATCTTCCTCCAGGGGCAATGCGAGACCGGCTCCATCAACATGGTCTTAGGAGCGGCAGCCACCGGGGTCAGGGTGATGACCTCTACCTCCTCCCCCGGGTGGGCGTTGATGCAGGAGACCATCTCACACATGGTCAATGCCGAGCTACCCTGCGTTATCAGCCTGGTGCAGCGGGGCGGCCCGGGACAGGGCACCACCCAACACGCCCAGATGGACTATCTATCCGCCACGCGGGGCGGCGGCAACGGCGGCTACAAGAATGTGGTACTTGCACCAGCCACGGTCCAGGAGAAACATTACTTAATACAGCTCGCCTTTCACATTGCCGACAAGTACCTCAACCCGGTAGTGCTGCTGAGCGATGGCCTGTTGGGCCAGCTCATGGAGCCGCTGGAGCTTAAGACATTGGACTTCGGCGCTCTGCCCTCCAAGGACTGGGCGGTAGTAGGGATGGGCGCCCACGGCGACAAGCGCCGCCACGCTGTGGCCTGTAACACCGGGCTGATATTCATGGAGAGGCACGCCTCTTACCTGGACTTTGTCGAAGCCCTGGACGGCAAATTCCGCAATATGGAGTCAGAGGTCCGCTACGAGAGCTACCGCACGGAGGACGCCAAGCTGGTGCTGGTGGCTTACGGCTACTGCGCCCGCGTCTCACAGGAGGCGGTGGACTGGGCGCGTGAGGAGGGACTGGCGGTAGGGCTGCTGCGGCCCATCACCGTGTGGCCCTTCCCATCCCAGCCGCTGGCCGAGGCCGCCGACCGGGGGACCAGCTTCCTGGTGGTGGAGGACAGCCTGGGCCAGATGGTTGACGATGTGAGGCTGAGCACCTGCGGCAAGACCCCCATTCACCTGCTGAATATGCTCTCCCGCCACATGAAGACCGCCTCCGGGATGATACTTCCCGAAACTGTATTCCAGCGTATAAAGGATATAATGAGCCAGGAGGAGAACCGTGGAACGGCAGCGGGTTAGCGGCACACCGGTAATCTGGAGAGAGGGGGAGGAAGCCCCCTTCTGCCCCGGCTGCCACGATGGCACCATTGGCCGTCTGATGCTGGAGGCTATAGACGAGATGGGAATCCGGAACAACACCGTCTGCATCAGCGGCGTTACCTGCGCGGGATTTCTCTCCTTAGGCATGGAAATGGACTCCGTCATCTGCGTGGCACACGGCCGGGCGCCGGATGTGGCCACGGGCCTCAAACGAGCCCTGTTCTACAAGCCCGTGGTGTTCACCATCCAGGGCGATGGCGATACCATCGCTATTGGCGCTGGGTCTTTGGTAAACGCCGCCATGAGGGCGGAGAACATCACGGTATGCATGGTCAACAACACTGTATATGGCACCACCGGCGGCCAAATGGCCCCCACTTCCCTCACCGGACAGGTCACCACCACCACCCCCACCGGCCGGGAGCGCCTCAACGGTCTGCCCGCACGGGTGCCCGAGATGCTGGCCACTCTTGACGGTGTGGCCTACGCCGCCCGAGGAGCGGTGAACACCGCGGCCAACTATCAGAAGACCAAGAAGTTCTTCAAGCAGGCCCTGACCAGACAGATGGAGGGCGCGGGGATGACATTTGTGGAGTTCCTCTCCGCCTGTCCCCCCAACTGGAAAC
>JASLQE010000038.1 GCA_030744635.1 Dehalococcoidia bacterium
ACGATGCAGCGGTATGCGCCATGGCCGCCACCCTTGGTAAGCTGGCGGTAGTCCGTCTGGCCGTGCTGGCCGCCAGTGCCGATGCCCGGTCCCATGCGCATCACATCCACCACCACCGCCGGGGTCTCCATCTCCGCCATATAGGAGATGCCCTCCTGCATGAGGGAGAAACCGGGGCTGGAGGTGGAGGTCATCACCCGTGCCCCGGCCAGAGCACCGCCGTAGACCATGTAGACGGATGCCCCCTCGCACTCGGACTGCACATAGGTGCCGCCTATTTGCGGCAGCTCACGTGACATGAACTCGGCAATCTCGCTCTGGGGGGTGATGGGGTAGCCGAAGAAGTGGCAGCACCCGGCCTGAATAGCCCCTCGGGCTATGGCCTCGTTGCCGTCTATAAATACCCGCTGTGGCAAGCTACCTCCAGCGAAAACTCGTCAAGGTTTAGATTATAGACCCTGGAACAAGGGGGGGCAAGCCGGTGGACATCGTAGAGAGATTCGGGCACGGTACTACTGCCCTCGCCAGGGCGATACACCGGGGGGCCGATGATGTAGGGGCGCCGCTTGCTGCGGTACCGGAGGCATCTGGCAGAGGTGGATAAGCAGTTTTAATATTGAGGTATGCTATACTGGGGCTTGTTTTGAAAGTGCTGGTTACAAACGATGACGGTGTTCGCGCCCCCGGACTGTGGGCGCTGGTAAAGTCGCTCCAAACAGTGGCCGAGGTGGTGGTGGTAGCCCCGGACCGGGAGCAGAGTGGGGTGGGCACCTCCATAAGCCTGCACAACCCGCTACGCATCACCCCTGTTGACGCCCCCCCCATTAAGGATGTGGAGACCTATGCCGCTGAGGGCACCCCCGGCGATGCCGTCATCCTGGCCCTGAGTCACCTGGTGAAGGGTGGGGTGGATATGGTGTTGGCCGGCATCAACGAGGGGGCCAACCTGGGCAACGATGTCTACATCTCAGGCACGGTAGGCGCTGCTTTCCAGGGGTGGTTCTACGGCGTGCCCTCGGTGGCCCTGTCCGTGGGGGCACTGCACGATGTCAAGTTTGAGGCGGCGGCCAAACTGGCCCCGCTGCTGGTGGGCCTCTTTGCCCGAGGGAAGCTGCCCCGGAACCTGCTGCTAAATGTGACACTGCCGAACGCCTCTTTGTACGATATCCAAGGTATTGAAGTGGGCCGGCTGGCCCGGCGCACCTACGCCGATGTGGTGGAGGAGGGTTGGGACGGCAAGCGCAAGTATTACTGGATTGTGAGGGGCAATGCGGAATGGAAGGATGAGCCCGGCACCGATGTCAGGGCCGTGCGCATGGGCCGGATTTCCCTCACCCCCCTTTCCTCCAGCAACCCTCAGCTGCTGACCACACTGCGCCGCCTCTGCTTTCCTCTCTATGCGGAACTGCTCACCGCCCGCCCCGGGGACTGAGCTCTTTTACCAAAAGAAAAGGCCCTCCGAAGGAATTATCCTTTCTATATTCTATTCTACACATTCTACCGTTCCACGGGGCAGTGTGAAAACACTGGAAAACCGCAGGCCGTTAAAAC
>JASLQE010000039.1 GCA_030744635.1 Dehalococcoidia bacterium
GAGGCTACCGCTACGAGGAGGCTTCCCAGCACGAGTACCGGCTTGCGCCCGTAGGTATCGGAGAACGGGCCTACCAACAGCGCCGATATCGCCCAGGAAGCGGCGGAAATAGTGACGAGCTGGCCCACTACGGGAACCGTGGTGTCCAGGGCTGAGGACATATCCACGAGCAACGGCCCCAGCATCGCCACCGCTGTCACCGTTGTGAATACAGCAAAAGCCATACTGCACAGAAGGACTTGGGAGCCGGTCTTCCTGTCAGGGGCTTCCGGCGATGTCATTGAGTGTTTCCTAAACGGGTGTTCGCTACCAACCTGTCTACCCCTGACAAAGCTCCAGCGTCCATCACGCAGGCGTGGACACTGGATGTCCTCATCGCAATATTAGCACTCTCTTAATATCACCGTCTTCTCTTGGCGGGAATGACTTGCCCCTAAGGACTATACCACTATGGAAGTTAGAGTTTCCAGCATTGGATCTGGACCAGTTATTGGGGTCAGGTAACGTTTTGTGCCCCATTATCGCTGACTAACTACAGTCAGACCCGAACCAAGGTGGCCCAGGGTCGTTATCGTAGTCCCATTATCGCTGACTAACTACACTTAGCGGTTCTCATACCTAATCGTGCCAGTCAATACGACTCTAATGCAATCGGCACTCTCCATATACATCAAATGGCATTTTCCCTACACTCCATATCACTCTGGAGGCGTCAGGATCAAAACCGCTCATCGATGGGCTTGGAATCTTTACCCATACCACTGGGTTCCCCTTACTATCCGTCACTACTTCAACACCGGTGTCAAACTTAATACCGCCTAGAAGTGTTGTGCCCTGGATGATTCCATTGGGAGCAATTTGGGTCACAAAAACATCAGTGCCATCTGAAAACTTGTGGCCACCATGGAAGCTCCGGTACTACCGATAAGAAATATGCCACTATCAGAAGCTAGTGTTGCGTCATTTACAAAGCTATAGCTGATGGTCACATCCCCGCCACACAACTTGCTCAGCCAATGCTGGCGAAGCTCAATACATCTATCAAGCAGGCCAAACCTATTTCCATAACTGATGAGTTGGTCCACCAGGTTCAGAAATGGGCGTGGGAACACCTGAGAGACGGCGATGATGCCCACCGCAAAGCTTTCATCCAAGAATGTATTCACGACATAGAGGTCAAAGGCAGCGATGTCAACATCACTTACGCCCTCAAACCGTTAGTCCCACAGAAGCATGATGTTGGATTTTGCTGGCTCCCCGGGCTGGATTCGAACCAACAACCTAGCGGTTAACAGCCGCTTGCTCTACCATTGAGCTACCGGGGAGTGTACCCCCGACAAGCAGGGGGAAAAGCGTTACAATTATAGCAGTCAAATAGATACCCTTCAAGCCACGGTAGCCCTATGGGGCATGCTGCCCCATATCAGTCCCCAACCCCACCCCTTGCCCGTAAAGATGGCTATAGCGAAGGGGTAAACCACTGAAAGCGGGAAAGGGGCATATAGCGCTCTGAGACCAGGTTCAGGGGTTTTCGGGCCAGGTCGAAATTACCGGCAATCTTACCCAGCAACGCCACATCCGCACTCCCCGCAGGGGCACATTCCGCGGCCATCAAGCAGAATTGCCGACCGTCATTCTGGTACTCCTCAATGGTCCTCGTCCTCCGACCGGACAGCCTCGGCCCATTGGTCACTCCCACGGAGGCGGCAGTCACATATTCCGGGAAAACGCCTGTGAGGAACAGTGCGATATCAGCAATGCGTTTGAAGAATGCGAACCGGTACTCCGGCTCCACTCCCTGGGACAACCCCACCATATCATCCATATCCATATCGCTAAAGCTCCGCCGATGCGTGCGCCCGCGATGATGAAAATAGACCACGGTACTGCCCACCCGAGTGAAAGAGGTGAGCATCCCTGCCAGATAGTCTTGGACATCACCGCCCTCCAGAAGGGTGGCTACCTGGGAGCCATCGAACACAGGTAGCCGGTACGATTGGCCCCACCGTTCCACGGTGTACCCCCCGTGCAGGTCTTTCCGGGCCTGGCGCAGAAGGATGGTGAAAAACAAATACGGCGAGATGCGCACCCACGCCCCTTCATCCATTATCCTCCGGAACAGGCGCTCGTCATCCAGCATCACCTCTACCAAATCAGCCTTGTCCCGGACGATGTCTTTCACCATCTCCTGGTCCCGCCGTTGGGACGCTACTGTTTCCACAACGAAGTCCAGGTCCCGCTCTGATAGCTTTTCAAGGGATAACATAACTCTCCTATGCACAGCATAGCGGTGTCGGGCGTTAGAATCAAGAGAGATAGTCCCCAATTCGTGTTTCTAGTCGCCCCATAAACCGGTTTAAGGAAAGCCTACAGTATACCCTGAGTCCGTAGCAGCGGATACGACAGGTCATCTCCTCTGTGCGAGCGCAAGCATGCCTAAGAAGCCCATCAGGGCGAAGGCACCCCCCAACCCGAACACAACCCCGTAGGCGGCCCCCTCGGGCGCTCTGTCAAGCACCCAGCCCGAGGCTACGGGAGAAGCCATGCCCGCAACAAAGCCGAAGAACGAGTTCAGCGCCATGGCCGAGCCCAACCATGACGGGTCAGCCGTCTCCACCATTGCCGTGTGGTAGATAGAGGAATCGGCCGCCAGGAATAACCCCAACAGTAGCCCCAGGGCGATGAGGAGACCCCAGGGGAGACCTCCCATCCAGCCCAGAAGCAAGGTTAACACCCCCCCCACCAGCAGGATGAGGGCGGCAGCCCGGGCACGGCCCAGACGGTCGGAGATGGTGCCGCCCAGCAGAGGCCCCAGTGCCCCTGGTGCCAGCATAAGGGCCGCGATGCCGGCACTAACGGCAATGGCATCGGTACGGGAGTAGCCCCGCACAAGCAGCACGCCAACCAGGAATGACGGAAGCCATGTCCGTACCAGGAACAGCTCCCAGGAGTGCGCCACATATCCCAGTGTCACCAGCCGCACCGCCCGATCCTTCAAGACCGAGAGCCGTAGCCGCGGAGAGCCCACCGCAAAACGGTCGTCTACTCCCCTAAGGGCCAGGTATCCCACCACCAGGGATAGTGAGGAGATGGCCGATAGCAACAAATAGGATTCCCGCCACCCTAGTGAGGGAATCAGGAAGCCGGTCAGGGCCAGGGAGATGCTGTTGGCCGCATAGGCGCAGGAAGTATACAGCCCCATAGCCGCCCCTCTGCCCCGCTGAGGAAAGCGCTCCCCGATGAGCCTTAACCCGGACATATACATCCCCACCATTCCGATGCCGGGGAGGAGGCGCAGTAGCACGGCGGAAACAAAACCCTGGGCGGCCAGTGGAAAGAGCAGGTTCCCCACCACCGATACCAGCATGGAGGCCAGGATGACCGGACGGCATCCCAAGCGGTCGGGCAGGGGCACTACATAGAGCGATGCCAGGGCGTATCCCACCAGATAGGCCGAATACACAGCCCCCGCCCGGGCGCTGCTAAGCCCCCATTCCTCCTGGGCCAGGGGAAGAACGGCGATGTAGCTGGAATAGGGGGCCAAATTAAGCAGAAGCATGGCCGACATCGCCCCCACCCACAGCCACGGCCCCCTGTCTCGTTTGCTATCCTGCGCCACGGATACCGGCCTCACGCCGGAAACCCGGTGTCAGATGACCCCCCGCTCCCTCAGCGAGGCAATGTCGTCCCAGGTGTAGTCCCCCAGCTCAGTCAGCACCTCCTCGGTATGCTGGCCCAGCTCCGGGGCCGGGCTGTAGGTCCGACCCGGGGTTTGGCTGAAGTCAGCGGGGGGGTTAGGGACCTTCATCATACCCATCTCCGGGTACTCCATCTCACCTATGCAGCCATCGGCCAGCACTTGGGGGTCTTCTAGCAGCTCATCCACTTCGTTGAGGGGACTGAAGATGAGGTCATGGTTCTCCAGCAAGCCCAGCCACTCCGCCCGGGGGCGGGAGGCGAAGACTTCGTCCAACAGGGTAACCAGCTCCTTGCGGTTTTCCCTGCGCAGGTCCATGTCCAAAAAACGGGGGTCATTCTCTATCTCAGGCCGCCCGATGGCCCGGCATACATCGCCCCAGAAACGGTCGGACTGGGGGTGGCATATCATCAGCCACCTGTCATCGGCGCACTTATAGTAGTTGGCAATAGGGTTACCCGCCAGGCTGCGGTTGCCCCGGCGCAGGCTGCGGCCTCGGAGCAGGGTAACGGTCATGTTGATGTACTGGAGCCATACCATGCTGGAGAGCATGGAGGTGTGTACCTCCTGGCCAACCCCCTGTCGCTCCCGGGCCACCAGGGCCGCCATGGCCGCATACGCAGCCACTATGGCACCGGCCTGGTCGGCCACCATCCCCACGATGGGCTGTGGAGGAAGGTGGCCCTCGCCCACCGCCGACATCATCCCGGAGTGTGCCAGTCCTATCCAATCGTAAGAGCGCCGCTCTGCCGCCTCGCTGCCGGGCTTATAGCTGGGGGTGTTGAGATAGATAAGCCTGGCGTTGTGATTCCGTAATGTCTGATAGTCCATCCCCAGCTTCCGCGCTATGCTGGGGCGGAAGTTAGTGGAAAATATGTCGAACCGTGAGGCCATACGGTAGACTACCTCCCGAGCCGCCTCTTGCTTGAGGTCCAAGGCGATGCTTTTTTTGTTACGGTTGGAGGCCTCAAAATAGACATTTCTGCCGCCGGGGAGACCGGCGGAGACACCGAACATCTCCCTGGCCCCACGCAGGGTATCACCACCCCGGGGCTCCTCAATCTTGATTACCTCCGCCCCCAGGTCTCCCATCATCATCCCGGCACCGGAAGCCCCCTGGTGCCAGGTGGCCCACTCCAGAACCCGGATGCCGCTCAGCGGCCCTACACGCTCTTCCATAGCCGCCTCCTAAGGGTTGAAATGGGCTTACTCATTTAGACCAGCACCTTCTCCGCCGCCAGTTGCTCTATCTCCTCGCTACTCAGGCCCAGCAGTTCCCCCAGCACATAGTTGTTGTGTTCGCCCATCAGAGGGCCCGGGCTGGTTATCTGGGCCGGGGTCTCAGACAGAAGCCATGGCGGGCGGAGGACCGTATGTTTGCCGATAACCGGATGTTCAATCTGAGCGAAGTATTCCCTCTCTCGTAAATGGGGATCCTGGCAGAGTTGGTCATTGTTGTAGGCTGGCACCGCCGCCACCCCAGCCCCCTGCAGGACTGCCGAGGCCTCCTCGGCGCTGCGTCCCAGGGTCCATTCCTCCACCAGCCGGTCCAACTCCTCCCGGTTACGCAACCGCTCCTGGTGGCCGCTGAACCTGACGTCCTGCAGCCATTCGGGGTGGCCCACCGCATGGCATACCGCCTGCCACTCGGGGCCATCGGCCACGGCTATGCTCACCCAACGGTCATCCCCCTGACAGCGGTACGTGCCGTGCGGGACCATGGACTCGTTCCGGTTGCCATGGGGCCCCGGCACCACGCCGGTCAGGCTGTGCTCCACCACAGAGTCCCCCACCAACGATATTATGTTCTCCACCGAGGAGAAGTCTATGTACTGGCCCTCCCCCGTGGCCTGGCGGTGCACCAACGCCGTCAGGATAGCGAAGGCCGCCATGCCGGCGGCGGTCGCATCGGGCAGGGTGCGGACGGTGGGGGGCGGCATGTCATGGTATCCGGTAAGTTGGGAGAGGCCCCCCACTGTGGCAAAGATGGGGGCGTAAGAGGCGTTGCTCTTTTCGGGGCCGGTAGCCCCCCAGCCACAGGTGGAAAGCATTATCAAGCCGGGCTTCACCCGGCTTAGCACCTCATAGTCCAGCCCCAACTTTTTCATCACCCCGGGGCGGAAGTTGTCCACGGCCACATCGCTCACCGCCACTATACGCCTGGCCAGCTCCATCCCCTTAGGATGGGTGAGATCCAGGGTTACACCAAGCTTGTTGAGGTTCACATGGCAGAACTCCATACTGCTGTCCAGCCCCTCCATCGTCAGGCCGCGTTTCCATCCGAAGAAACGGGCCAGAGACCGGGTGGGGTCTGGGCGGAGGGTGGACTCTATCTTGATGACCTCGGCACCCAGCAGGCCCAGCAGGCAAGGGCAGAAGGCCCCGGCCAGGTCGCGGGTGAAGTCCGCTATCCGCACCCCCTGTAAGGGCATCATACCGCACCTCCTGCAATGAACCCCTGCGCTTCCAGGGTATCTATCTCCTCCTGCGCATAACCCAGAGTTGACAGCACCTTACGGCTGTCCTCTCCCAAGGCGGGCGCCTGGCGGCGTAGCGCCGCCGGTGTGGCCGACATTTTGAATGGAAGGCGGGGGAACCGCACCTTGCCCATTATGGGATGCTCAGCCTCTATAAACAGGTCTCTCTCCTGAAACTGGGGCGAGTCCAGCATATCCGTCACCGTGTTTACCGGCCCGGCGGCCACCCCGGCCGCCTGTAGGAGGCGGCAGGCATCTGCCTTGGAGTAGTCCTTGAGCCAAGTAGAGAGCAACTGGTTGAGGGCCGGGCCGTTCTGGGCCCTCAGGAAGTTATCTCTGAAGCGTTCGTCCGAGGCCCACTCCGGGTTGTCCATGGCCCCCACCAGCCGGTCCCACTCGTAGTCCCGGGGGCAAATCAGGCAGATATAGCCGTCTTTGCAGGGGAGCACTCCCCCCCAGGGATAGGAATTGGCCCCCCGGCCCTCCACATCCCCATCGTTGGCATAGCGGACGATATACCACCGGTTGAGGCCCATCGTCCACTCCTGGCGGGAACAGTCTATGTGCTGCCCCTTGCCGGTTAAGCGCTGCCAGTAGAGTGCGGCCATGGTAGCTACCGATGCCCCCACGCCCGATTCACAGTCCCCGTAGTACCGTCCGGGTTGCAAGGGAGGCCGGCGGCCAAACCCCTCTCCTTTGGCCAGCAGGTAGGTGGCCCCGCCGGCGCTGAACGCATTGATGGGATATACCTTATGGTGTTTGTTGGGCCCTGTCTGGCCGAAGGGCGTAATAGAGGTAACTATAAGCCGCGGGTTGAGCTTGGCCAGAACCGGATATCCCATTCCCATGGACTCCAGGGTGCCGGGTGGGGTGTCCTCTAGGAGCATATCCGCCCACTTCAACAGGCGGATAAACACCTCCTTACCCTCGGGGTGCTGCAGGCTCAGGGCCAGGCTCTGCTTGTTGGTGTTTAGGTAGAAGAACAGGCCGCTGGCCTCCGGGTGGGGCCCGGAGGGTGGATATGGCCCCCGGTGCCTGGCGGGGTCACCCTGCCCCGGCACTTCAACTTTCACTACTTCGGCGCCCATGTCAGCCAGGAGTTTACCGCAGAAAGGTCCCGCCGCCAGACTGCATAGCTCCACCACCTTCACCCCTTGCAAAGCCATTCGCGTCAAAAAGCCCCTCCGCTGCCGGATAATACCACGATTTTACAGCGCACCCTCAACATTGGCAAGCAGCCATATGGTGCCGTCCGGCATCTTTCAGCCGAAGGATTACTGAGCAGGCGCAAGCCATCAGGATGACAAGGTGAGTATGGGCGCTACGGCGCAGCCGATACCTCGGTGGTATAATGAGTCAAAACCGGCAGCGGGAGGAAGCT
>JASLQE010000040.1 GCA_030744635.1 Dehalococcoidia bacterium
AAGACCCAGCACCTGGGTGGCGATATTGGACAGGTGCTGCTCAAAGGAGGTGCCGTAGACCTTGGCCATGGCCGATTCGAAGTTGGGTACCCGCCCCTGGCTGAGTGTCCATGCCACCCGGTATATAAGCAGCCGGCCCACCTCAAACTTCACCACCAGGTCAGTAAGCTTGTGGCGCACCTCCGGGTTGTTGTAAAGCGACGGCTCCTGCCGGGCGAGGTCCAGCATCATCAGGAACATCGGGTAGGGGCTCATGATGCGCTCCAGGCCGCTGCGCTCGTAGTCCAGCTGCACCGCTATCTGGTACCAGCCACGGTTGCGTTCCCCCACCAGGGCCGTCTTGGGCACCTTGACATTGTCAAAGTAGACCTCATTGAAGTGGTGGGAGTTCATCATATCCACTATGGGGTTGACGGTAATACCGGGTAGCTTCAGGTCTACTATGAACTCGCTTATCCCCTTGTGCTTAGGGGCATCGGGGTCGGTACGGGCCACCAGATAGATGTAATCGGCCTCGTGGGCACCGGAGGTCCATATTTTCTGCCCGTTGATGATAAAGGCGTCCTCGGTCTCCACCGCGCGGGTCCGCAGGGAGGCCAGGTCCGAGCCGGAGTCAGGCTCGCTCATGCCCAGGGCGAACGAGACCTCTCCCTTGATGATACGGGGCAGGATGTCTTTCCGCTGCTCATCTGAACCGTAGGCAATTATGCAAGGCCCGCACTGGCGGTCGCTCATCCAGTGGTAGGCCACCGGAGCGCCGAAGCGTAATAGCTCCTCCGTTATGATGAGGCGATCGACGAAGCTCCACTCCTTGCCCCCATACCCCTTGGGCCATATGGTACCTATCCAGCCCTTGGTGCCCACCTTTCTGGAGAACTCCTGACTATAACCGTCAATCCAGGCATCATTGGATGGTTCGAAGCCACCCTGCTTGAGCTCATCTTCCAGGAAGCCGCGCACCTCAGCACGCAGCTTGTCCTGGGTCTCGGTGAACTTGAACTCCATAGTGCCTCCTAACCCCGGGGCAGTCCCAGACCCCGATGGGCGATGAGCATGCGCTGGACTTCAGAGGTGCCGGCGGCGATGGTGCCCCCCAGGGTAGAAAGGTACAGATGCTGGGGGCCACCGCCCAGGGGGGCCGTATCCCCCTCCATCTGGGCACGAAGCCCCAGCACCTGGCAGCCCAGGTTTGCCAGCTTCTGCAGAAGCTCGGATAGGAACACCTTGGAAATAGAGGCCTCGCCCTGAGGATCCAGGCCCTGGTTGTGCATCCAGCCTATACGGTAGGCCAGCAGCCGGCTCGTCTCCACCTCCACCGCAGCCTCGGCCAGCCGCAAGCGCATCTCGGTATCCAGGGGGCGCGGTGAGCTCCGGACATACTCCACCAGTTCGGCTACGAAGCGCCGGGCCACAGCCACACGCTCCACGCCGCTGCGCTCATAGTTGAGCAGTGCGGTGGCCATCTGCCATCCGCGGTTCTTGCCCCCCTCGCCCCCAATCAGGTTCTCTTTGGGGACCTTTACATTGTCAAAGAAAATCTCGTTGAAAGAGCTGGCCCCCAGGACATTCACCAGGGGGTTCACGGTGACCCCCGGTGTCCTCATGTCCACCACGATAAGGCTGAGGCCCCCATGCTTGCCCGCCTGGGGGTCCGTGCGGCAGAGGACGAAAATCCAGTCGGCGCGGTGCGCCCCAGAGGTCCATATCTTCTGCCCGTTGATGATGAAGGCGTCCTCGGTCTCCTCAGCCTTGGTCTGCGCCCCGGCCAAGTCCGAGCCGGCGTTGGGCTCGCTGTACCCCTGGCACCAGAAAGTCTCCCCCCGGGCAATAGGAGGCAAGTGGCGCTGCTTTTGCTCCGGAGTGCCAAAGGCCAGCAGGACAGGGGAGAGCATCTTGACCCCGAACATGTCCAGCCCTGGTGCCCGCTGGTAGTACACCTCATCCCACAGAATAAGCGGGCGGAGGTCCGCGGTGCCCTGCCCCCCGTACTCTTTGGGCCAGGACAGGGATAGCCACCCCCGCTCTCCCAGCTTGCGGGCGAATTCCTTGTTGAGGGCCCACATAGGTTCGGTGTCAAAGAAACCGTCCATCCATATGGGGCCCCGGTAGCCGGAGGGAAGCTCTCGGGAGAGCATATCACGCACTTCCCCTCGGAAGGTCTCCTCCTCGGCCGTTAGCCTGAAGTCCATGCACTTACCCTTTCACAAGTGGCCATTGGGCAACGGCCCGCCGTAAACCAGTTGCAGGCGCACCGGTCTTTATATCGCCAGGCAGGTAACCGTGCGGGTCACCCCAGCTATAGGGTGAATCTTGCCGGTGACCAGCTCCCCCACGGTGTTGAGGTCCTTGCCCTCCACGGTGAGTATAACATCATACGGTCCGGTCACCGGGTCCACCGACTTGACCCCATCCAGGGCCTTGAGGGCAGCCACCACATCCCGGGTCTTGCCCACGGAAGCCTCAATAAGGATATAAGCTTTGGTCGCCATTCCCCCCTCCTGTCGGAGCGGTTAAACCACCACCCCTTGCTGTTTCAGACCAGCTATAGCCTGGGCATCATAGCCCAGTCCGGATAGTATGTGCTCTGTATGCTCCCCCAGGTACGGCCCCAGGTTCTTGATACGGCCCGGAGTGTCCGAAAGCTTGATGGGCACGCCTACCATGGGCACCTTGCCCACCGTGGGGTGCTCCACCTCCAGGTACATCTCCCGGTGCCTCACCTGTGGGTCCTGGAACACCTCATCCAGGGCGTATACCTTGCCTATGCATATATCGTGGGGGAGAAAGAAATCGAACCACTCATCTCGAGGCTTGGTCTTGAACACCCCGCGGAGCCACTCCGCCACCTCCAGAGACTTGGCGTCCGGCGGGTCCACGAAGTGCTGAGGTACGAAGTGTATGGAGGCCAGGTCCTCCCGGCCCAGGGCCTTACAGGTACGTTCCCAGAAATGGGGCTCCATACAGCCCAGGGTGATATACCTGCCGTCCTGGCACTCGAAAACACCGTAGTAGGGGTAGGTCCCACCCAGGGCATTGAGACCCCGTTTCGCCTGTTTGCCGTCCCGGAAGAAGGGTGGGAAGTTAGGGGTGGCCGCCAGGAGGGCGATAACCCCGTCCATATAGGACACATCCACCTCCTGCCCTCGCCCCGTCCTGTCCCGGGCCATGAGGGCCAGCAGGATGCCGATAACCGTGTGCATGGTAGCGGAGGCATAGTCAGCGACGATGTTCAGCGGGACGGACGGCGGGCGGTCAGCCTCTCCAATGAGGTTAAGCACCCCGCCGAAGGACAGGTAGTTGATGTCATGGCCGGCCAAGTCCTTATAGGGGCCGGAAGGTCCGTAACCGCTCATGGAGCAATAAATGACACGGGGGTTGAGTTTGCTGATGGTTTCGTAGTCCCCGCCCAGCCTCTTCATCACCCCGGGCCTGAAGCCCTCCACCACCACATCTGCGTTCTTGGCCATCTCCTGGAAGACACGCTGGCCTTCTGCGGCCTTCATATTCAGGGCAATGCTCTGTTTGTTGCGGTTGGTATGGTTGAAGACGGCCCGCCGCAAGTCCTTCTTACCGGGGGATATTCCGGGTGCCGCAATTTTGCCCGGCTCGGGAGGCGTCTCAATTCGGATAACCTCGGCCCCCATATCCGCCAGCATCATGGTGGCATAGGTGCCGGGGGCTACCCTGGTAAGCTCCAGGACCCGAACTCCCTCCAGGGGGGTGGCCATATCGCCTCCTTGAGGTAATCTACAAGGTTATCCGCCATCCATAATAAGTCCCCCTATGCCAGCCCGTCAACCCTAGAGGCCGGGCGGTGGTCAGCCGCCCTGTCCTATCCCCTGGGGGCGCTGCAGCCCATGTCCCCCCTACCCAACCCCTGCTTTGGGACACACCCTGCCTCTATGGTATTCCCGCCGCCGGAGTGCAAATGCGTAGTTGGCCCATCGGATAGTACACGAAGGTTACCTATCTGACAGTGTGCTTCTCTTCCAGCATTTGGGTCGCTAATTCCTGATAGTAGCTTCTCAATGTGTGCGTGTCCGTAGCTGGAGCGACGATATCGTTTTGTCCAGCAGCCAAAAAGAAAGCAGCCAGGTCAGACACATTCCTGCTAAATGGCCTTACCAGTTTTACGGCGTATCCAACAAGCCGAGGCGGTATCCTTGTGACCCTTGGACTTTTCCCCAGGGTCGAGAAAGCAAGTTCAGCAATTTCATTGACGCTGTAGCTCACCGGGCCGCCAACAGGTATTTCCCGCTCTTTGCTGGCTACGGCATCAACACAAACTGCGACCAAATCGGCGCCGTGTATGGGGTTTATTCTGTTCTCCCCGTTGCCAATCAGGTAAACCCTTCCTGATCTCGCCACTTTAAGGAACTCACTCATATCCGAGAAGAAACCAGTTGAGTGTATGACAGCATAGTCAAGTCCGGAATGCCGCAAAGCCCCGGCAAAATCCTCGTGGGCCTTGACAATCTCCAGATGTCCCAACATATGGGCGTTGAACACGGAGACGTAGACGAACTTCTTGATAGATTTGCTCAAGGCAACATCGAGGGTATTCTTGTTCCCCTAGTAGTCCACTCCTCTGAAAGTGGCTTTGTCCTTCTGCCTGGTTCTGCCTACAGAAGAGAACACAATATCGATGTTGTCACACAGCCCGTGCAATGTTTCCGGTCCTGTCACCTCTCCGACGAAGATTTCATCTACATGCTCCCTTGTCGCTGGCTCCAAGAACGGGCCAGTGTGCTCAAGTTTCTTCGGGTTTCGGGCTAGTGCCCGAACCCAGTAGCCGCGCTTCTTCAATTCCTGCGCTACAAATCTCCTCAGATATCCTGTCGCCCCAGCAACCAGTACTTTCTCGTCCATCTATTCCTGTGGCCAAAACGTCGGTAGCCCGGGTGGGAGAGAGGGCTACTTCTCCGGTACCTGGGGCACATGGGTCAGGGCCTCCTCCACCAGCTCCCGGGGGTAAGAGTAGTCAGGCAGGTTGCCGGACAGGTACTCATCGTACGCCCCCAGGTCGAAGTGGCCGTGGCCGCTCAGCCCCACCAGGATGGTCTTCTTCTCGCCGGACTCCCGGCATTTCAGGGCCTCGTCCATGGCCACCCTCAGGGCATGCGCCGGCTCCGGGGCCGGGACGATGCCCTCGCTACGGGCGAAGCTGACCGCTGCCTCAAAGGTGGCATTCTGGTGTACGGCGGTGGCCTCTATCAGCTTCTGGTCGTAGAGGTGGCAGATAATGGGGGCCATACCGTGGTAGCGCAACCCACCAGCGTGGATCCGGGGTGGCGTGAAGGTGTGCCCCAGTGTGTACATCTTGAGCAGCGGCGTAAGCCCGATGGTATCGCCGAAGTCGTAGCGGTAAAGGCCCTTGGTCAGGCTGGGGCACGCCTCGGGTTCGGCGCAGACGATACGCACATTCTTCCCCTTGACCTTATCGGGTATGAAGGGCATAAGAAGCCCGGCGAAGTTGCTGCCACCGCCGATACAGCCCACTATGATGTCCGGGTAGTCCCCGGCCTTCTCCATCTGAAGCTTGGCCTCCTGGCCTATCACCGTCTGGTGGAGGAGGACATGGTTGAGCACGCTGCCCAGGGAGTAGTGGGTATCATCGTGGGTGGCGGCATCCTCAACGGCCTCGCTGATGGCGGTCCCCAGGCTGCCAGGGTTCTCAGGGTTCTGGGCCAGTACCTGTCTGCCGGCGTTGGTATCCTGGCTGGGGCTGGCCGTCACTTGGGCGCCCCAGGTCTCCATCAGGATTCTGCGGTAGGGCTTCTGGTGATAGCTCACCTTCACCATGTAGACCTTTAGCTCTATACCGAAGAACTGGCACCCCAGGGCCAGGGCCGAGCCCCACTGGCCGGCACCAGTCTCCGTGGTCAGCTTTGTTATCCCCTCCTGCTTGTTGTAGAAAGCCTGGGCCACCGCTGTGTTGAGCTTGTGGCTCCCCGCCGGGCTTCCACCCTCGTACTTGTAGTAGATTTTGGCGGGTGTATCCAGGGCCTTCTCCAAGCGGTGTGCCCGGAAGAGGGGGGAGGGACGCCACATTCGGTAAATCTGCTGCAACTCTTCGGGAATATCTATGTAGCGGTCCTGGCTTACCTCCTGCATAATCAGGGCCATGGGGAACAGGGGTGCCAGGTCTGCCGGGCCCAGGGGTTGAAGCGTGCCCGGGTGCAGCGGCGGTGACATGGGTACCCGCATATCCGACAACACATTGTACCACCGGGTTGGCATCTCCTTCTCGCTCAGTTCAATCTTCACTAAATCCATCCAGGCCTCCTTTGTAGTCGCCGGCGTTTGCCGACCCTGACACTATTCTACTACACCGGATAAAGTGGAACGGCAACCTGAGTGGAGGGGTAGGGAGAGGTTTAAAGGATGGAGTCTGCGGCCATGGCTATGAACAGCCCTGCCAGGTAGAGGCCGGACAGTTTGTAATTGGTCCACGCTATCTGGGCCGTGGGCTGTCTCAGCAGCCTCAAGTTGCCCCGGAGGAGCACGCCCAGCCCCAACGCCGCCACCAGATACAGCGGCCCCATGTAACCCATGAAGAAAGGCACCAGCGAGAGCAGGAAGAGGCTGGCGGCGGTCAGGCAGATGTGCCGTCCCGCCATTGCCCTACCCAGGATTACCGGCATCATGGGCACCGCCGCCAGCCGGTACTGCTCCAGGTGTACCAGGGCGAAGTTCCAGAAGTGGAGGGGTGTCCACAGGAAGACCAGGGCGCCGATAAGCAGCGGAAACGGCGAGTTGCCGGTGCTCACCGCCGACCAACCGGCCAGGGCGGCAAAGCTCCCCGATAGACCGCCGATGATGATGTTAAGTGGGCTGCGTCGCTTGAGCCACAGGGTGTATATCACTACATATACAAAGGCCCCCATGATGGTGTAGACCGCTACCGGCACACCCAGCCTCAGTGAGAACGGAACCGAGAGGAGCAGCAGCCCTACCCCCAGGGCCGCCGCCACCCTCGGATGGGGGAGCCGGCCCGAGGCCAGGGGGCGGGCCTGGGTGCGGGGCATAAGGCCGTCCATGTCCCGGTCAATATAGTGGTTCAGGGCCGATGCCCCCGCCGATGCCAGCCCACCCCCTGCCGCCAGCAGCAGGAGCGAACTTATCGGAGGCAGCCCACCGCCAGCGGTAAGGGCGGCCATGATGGCGATAAACAGCAGAAGGCCCACAATGCGCAGTTTGAGCAGGGATACATAGTCTCTCACCAGAGGCCATATACTACCCGGTATAGCCGGGCTACCTGCCTGCAACCCACCGGTCATTGTGTCGGCCATGACATCATCCCCGGTACCGGCTTTCATTATCGCCTCGGTGCTACCTTATGGGCCAGGCCCTGGCCAGCAGTGACCACTGTAGTATGTACAGGGCGATAAACCATGCCAGGAACACAAACACTATCACCAGTGTGCCCGGTGCATGTATCTTGCGTTTCGTTTTTTCACCTTGTGCCATGGATATGGGCCTCCCTTTTCGCTACTTCCTGAGGTCTTTGCCGAAGAGCAGGGAAAATACAGCCAGGTATACGAACATGGCCCCACCAATCACCGCTACTATAGCGCCTATCCCCAGCATGGCCAAGGTAACATCCGTAAAGGCGGGGAACTGGGTGGTGAAGGCACCTCCGGTGGCGTAGATGTCCCAACTCCGCCGTGGCACACCCATGTCTCCGGAAAGCATCATACCAGCGATGAGCAAGAACAGGCCGCTCCCATATACATACGGCTGGATACGCGCCAAGCCTTTGCTGATGATATCCCGTCGCATGATGAGCGGTATGATGTAGTAGGTAAGTCCCATGAAGGCCACCGTGGTGCCGCCCACCACCGTAGCGTGGAAGTGCCCTACAACCCGGATGGTGTTGTGTATCATCATATTAAGCTGCATCATGCCCTGGATGACACCGGAAACACCCCCCAGAAAACCGAACAGTACCATGGAAACCACTAGGGCGGAAAAGCCGGGCTCTCCCCATGGTGCACGCCATAGCCACTGGAAAAGCCCCTTGCTGTAGCCTTTGGCCCGCTGGGCCACCTCCACCGCCGCCGGGATAGAGTAGGCGTGAATCATGCTGCCCAACACCGCCAAGTACATGATATAGCTGGTATTGGTAAGTTTGTAGACTACACTCAACCCGGGATCCACCATAAGATGGTGGATAGAGCCCAAGTTGATAAACAGTATGTAGAGCAGGAAAGCCATCCTGGACAGCTTCTCGTTTATCGGCGTGGCCCCTACGGTGAGGGTGGCTAGGGCGTACCATATTGCCACCATGGCCGCCAAGTTAATCTGCTGGGCGGAGTGGCCGAAGGCCCAGAACACGAGCCGGTAGGCCGCCGGATCATAGATCTCCAGCAGGCCTACGGACCAGAAGAAGGCTGGTATAAAGGTGATAGCACCACTGATGAGAGTGAAAGCGGCTATAATGGCCGCTACCACCAAGCCGAAAGTTACCAGGGGCAGGGAGCCGGTGTGCCGTCTCTCATGTTTGGCCACTACTACGCTGGCAAAGAACAGGTAAACTGCAACCAGTGCCCCCACGGCGAAAAGGATGATTCCCAGGTAAAACAGTGGGTGGGCCTCAAGCGGCACATAGGCGGTGAACATGACATCTGCTTGCCCGGTGAATATCATCAATTCGGCCAACAGCGCCCCGGCGAGCATCAGGCCAAATGCCACCCATCCTACCTTAGGCGCCACCAAGCGACCGTTGAGTAGCACCGAGCTACCGAAGTAAAGGCCGGCAACCTCAAAGAACACTATCCAGAACACCAGCATGGTGATGCCGTGGGCGGTGAGAAAGGTGTAGAACCAGTCAGCGGAGAGCAGGTGTACTGCCTGCCACCGGGTGAGTGCAAGAAGCAGGGCCAGTATGCCGCCGACGGTCAGGAACACTACTGCCGTTACCGCATTGGCCGTTATCAGCAACTCTGCCGGGCGGTGCACCTGCAGGGTGGTCACAGGGCAGGTTCGAAAATCGGCTTCTTTGGTTTGTGTTGCCATGTTTCTACTCCGTCACTATCAGCTTACCGACCATCAGATGATGGCCGAGTCCGCAGTATTCGTTACACAAGATGGTGAACTCCCCTGCATCCGCAGGGGTAAGAGTCATGACATAGTCGTAATCCGGAAGTACCTGCAAGTTATAGTTCACAGGCTGCAAGGAGAAGCCGTGCTGCAGGTCTTTTGA
>JASLQE010000041.1 GCA_030744635.1 Dehalococcoidia bacterium
GCCTGGGCCGACTCTTTTGCAGGGGACAGCGGACAGCTGCTCATGGCCTGGCACCGCATTTTACCCGCTGGAGGTGGCCCGCTACCCCCATCCGTTGTCCCATTCCGGGATGTGTGCTACCATAAAATCCAACCCTGCCCGATATGAACGGAAACACAGCGGCTGCACTATCGGTACTGCATGAAGCCCTCCTCCTTGAGGCGGAGGGCCGCCGGTTCTACCTGCGGACGGCCGAGGCAGTGGGAGATAAAACGATAAGGCAGACCTTCGCTGAGTTAGCCGGACACGAGGAGACCCACCTCACGATAGTACAGCAGCGGCTGAGAGCCCTCTCCAGCGGCAGCGGCTGGACATCGTGACACCCGGAAGGCAGGGAGGGCCAATTTGAGCAAGTGGGAGTGCACCGTCTGTGGCTATATCTATGACCCGGAGCAGGGGGACCCTGATAACGGGGTGGCCCCCGGCACCCCCTTTGAGGGACTGCCGGATGACTGGCAGTGCCCGGTCTGCGGCGCCTTTAAGGACGAGTTCCACCGGCTGGAGTGAAGGGGTCACCTCGCAGCCTTTTCCATTGCCACCCGCCCAGTTGGATTTCTCCAGTTGGATTTATATTGATAGGAGAAGTGGCAAGGGCTATACTGTGTGGCAAGCTTTACGTACTTCTTCCAACTATCGCTGGCAATACGGCCACCGCAAGAGAAAGAGGGGGTAATATGCTTTCGGACAGTCCCGGGTTGGGGATGATTGGCTTCGGGGAGGTGGGCTACCACATGGCCAAAGGCCTCAAAGGGGCAGGAGTAGGCCAGGTGGTGGCCTTCAACAACGGTACGAAAAACAGGCCCCCCTATACCGATGCTTTCAAGCAGAAAGCAGCCGACATAGGTGTGGTCCTGGCTGCGACGATGGAGGAGCTGGTGCGGGGAAGCGATATTGTTCTGTCCACGGTTGTCCCCACCGCTGCGTTGGAAATAGCCAGAGAGGCATCGCCCTATCTGACATCCTCACACCTTTTCGTTGACCTGAACTCGTGCTCCCCGAAGGCCAAGGAACAGGGCCGGGGCCTGGTGTTGACACGGGGTACCCGCTATGTTGACGGTGCCATCATGGATAGACCGGTTTCCGATGAGCACAGGGCCTGCATCTTCGCCTCCGGTGAGGGTGCCAGGGCTTTTCATGATGCCATGGCCGGGTCCGGTATGAACATCCGGGTGATATCCGGAAAGGTAGGGGATGCCGCCCTGCTCAAAATGATATATAGCATTATCGCCAAGGGCATGCAGGCACTGCTCCTGGAGAGCTTTGAGACACTCTACAGGGCGGGGCTTGACCCGGGTGTTTATGATGGCCTGAACAACATGGTCAGCCAGTCGGGACTCCTAGAGCGGGCCGGT
>JASLQE010000042.1 GCA_030744635.1 Dehalococcoidia bacterium
ACAACTTCGTCATGGAACGCCCTGACCACCGGCTGGGCCTGGCCCGAGATTGGAATGTTGACGGGGCCGTGTACGCTTTGGACCGGGGTTGTATAGGTATGGCCACTGTACTGCTTGAATCGGTGATACTCTTCAAGGACGCAAGCATACCCGTGATAAACTACGAGATGTGCTGCACCAACCCCGCTGACTTTGACGAGGGCTACTACCAGACCTCAATAGACGCCTTTATGGACCGCTGGCGGTAGCCTTAGCGCCGCTGGTAGACCGGCTTGCGCTTCTCCACGAAGGACCGTATAGACTCCTTGACATCGTAGCTGGAGCGCAGTTCCCGGTTGTAGCTGCGGCCCTCATCCCACAGGCGGTGTCCGATGGCCATGCGGGTGCGCTTCAGATCCCGCATCAGCTTCAGGTTGTAGTGTACGGCCAGCGGGGGGCTGCTAAGGAATAGCTGGGCCAATTCTAGAGCGGCATCAAGAGCCTTGCCATCCGGCACTACCCGGTTTATCAATCCCACATCGTAGGCTCTCTGGGCTGTGAGCAGGGCGCCGCTGGCAAGCTCGGCGGTTATGGCGGAGGGGAGATTCTCCCATAGCTCCCAGTCCCACCCCGCCGCGGCACCACGTACCACCTCAGTAATTTGGAAAGTAGCGTTCTCCACTGCTACCCGGAGGTCGGCGCGGATGGTGAGGAAAAACCCCCCGCCCAGGGCGAAGCCGTTGACGGCGGCGATGGTGGGTTTGTCTATTTCATAATCAAAAAACGGGTCTCGTATGGGTATACGAGGCAGCGCCAGGCCCTCCTTTCCACTACCCAGCCGCTCCTTGAGGTCCAGCCCGGCACAGAAAGAGCGGCCGGTGCCAGTGATGATGCCCACCCAGGCCTCCTCGTCCTCCTGAAAACAGGCCCATGTTTGGGCCAACCCCAGCATCATGTCGTACCCCAGGGCATTTAGCCTCTCCGGGCGGTTCATGGTGATGATGGCGATGTTTCCCTGTCTTTCGTATTCCACTATACCCACAGTTTGCCTCTCCTTTGACCGTGGCGCATTTTGCGAGGGGCCACCATTGGGGCCTCCTCTGACCTCCCGGCAGAGTCACCGGCGCTGGTACATCGGCGCCCTCTTCTCCACAAATGACAGGAAGGATTCCTTGATGTCACTGCTGCCCTGTAGCTCCCGGTTGTAGCTGCGGGCCTGGTCCCACAGGCGGTGTCCGATGACCATGCGGGAGCGCTTGAGGTCACGCATCAGTTTCAGGTTATAGTGGGCGGCCAAGGGGGGTATGCTTATTAGCCCCTGAGCCATATCCAGGGCGGCATCAAGAGCCTTGCCATCCGGCACTACCCGGTTTATCAGGCCGACTTCATAGGCTCGTTTTGCGGTGAGCCTGCCCCCTATGGCCAGTTCAGCGGCGATGGCATAGGGGAGGTTCTCCCATAGCTCCCAGTCCCACCCCGCCAGGCCGCCCCGCACCACCTCGGTAAGCTCGAAAACGGCGCCCTCCGCGGCCACACGCAGGTCCGCCCGGATGGCATACATGATACCGCCACCCAAGGCGAAGCCGTTGACAGCTGCTATGGTGGGCTTATCCAATGTGTAGTTCCAAAAAGGGTCAGGGGGGTCGGTCTTGTGGGGCCTCACCGCAATGCGGCCTCCCGACACAGCATCTTTGACATCTAAGCCGACGCAAAAGGCTCGGCCGTTGCCGGTGATTATGCCCACCCAGGCATCTTCATCGTCCCGGAACTGGCACCAGGCCTCGGCCATGCCCTGCACCAGCTCCTGGTTCTGTGCGTTGAGCTTTTCCGGACGGTTCATGGTGATGACGGCTATGTGTCCCTGCTTCTCATACTCTACTACTGCCATCTCTTGTCTCCTTTCGCTGGGATATGCCGTTGGTGCGGAGGTAACCCCCCAGTATTCCAGGGCCAAGACGCACGCATTGGTAGTTGAGCAAATTGGGGCCCCATGGTCAATATCTCACAGCCTGTGCGCACATCGGGCAATCTCGTTATGATGATGGTGGCACTCAGGCGTTCTTCCCCAACTCCCACAGAGTCTCCGATTCCAGGCTCAAAGAGGTATCCAGAATCAAGTCCACTCGCTGGGTAAGTGCCCTATTCAAGGATCTCTTAGTGCCCTGAACGGCCTTGACGGGGCCGCTAGCCAGCTCCCGGGCCAGTTCCGTGGCCTTGCCCATCACCTGCGCCGTGGGCACGGCGTAATTTATCAGGCCGATGCGCTCAGCGTCTGCCCCAGAGACGGGCCTGCCGGTCATGAGGAACTCCTTGGCCTTAGCCATACCGATGAGCAGCGGCCAGATAACGGCCCCGCCGTCCCCGGCAACGATACCATATTTTACATGGGTATCCGCCAAGTTGGCGTTCTCGGCGGCGACAATAACATCGCAAAAGAGCACCATTGTGACCCCCAAAGACAAGGCATCACCGTTGACGGCGGCGATAATGGGCTGTGGCACTTTGAGCATATTACGGATAAGCTGCGCGGCCTCTCTCATGACTGCATCAAGCTGTGAACGGTTGCTACTTAGGCTTTCCACAAAACTGAGGTCCGCCCCGGCGCAGAAGTCCTCACCGATGCCGGTAAACACCACCACTCGCACCTCTCTGTCCTGGGCTATATCTAACCAGATGTGCTCCAACTCAGTATGGAATGGCCCATCTATTATGTTCCCGGTTTCAGGGCGGTTCATGGAGAGGACCAAGATGCCTTCATTTTTTTCTACCTTGAGTGACCTGTAATGGGTGTAGTCAACCGTTGGCCCCCCTTGGGCCGTCCCTGACCCGAGGAGCCATACTCCCGGTGTTGATGTGCGCCAGTCCTGCGGGTTATTTGGTGGCATTGTTTTTTCAACCTGTCCGGTATTTACCCTCGTATGTAGAGAAATACGGCCGTGCGAGGCTATCATTGGTCGCCGCATTGATGATATACCCGTCGCTACCAGAGGGTCAAGCAGTTGACGGTACAGGACTATTCCTGGTAGCTTATTCACCGGTGACCTGTGTTTGTCTGCCTAGTGCCGGGAGTGCCTGCTCTCGGCCTCGAAGTCCCTTGTACTGGCTGCCCCCGGACCGGTAGCCCTTATCTGTGACCAGGTGGGTGGGTGCAAAACCACTGGAGTTTGATGATTAGGAGGAGCAACAAATGCGCTGGCAGGACCGCTACTGTGAGAAGCTTGTTACCGCTAAAGAGGCGGCGGGTCTGGTAAAATCGGGGCAGCGCATTGTGGTCTCCCTGGCGCAGAAACCGCGGCAGGTGCTGCTGGAGCTTGCCAACCGGGCTGGGGATCTGCGGGGAGTCGAGCTCCTCTCCCACTGGAATGAGGACTATCCCTGGCTTCACCCCGGCATGGAGGATGCCTTTGATGTGAGGGTGGCCTTCATTCTGCCCCCCAGCCGGCAGGGTGTGCGGGAGAAGCGGCTGGACTGGGTGCCGATAATATTCGGCCTGTACAATAATGACCGCAATAGAGACCCTAACCGGCTCACGCCCTACCAGCATGCCGATATCTTCATGCTGAGCCTTACCCCACCCAATGCCAGGGGGTACTGCAGCTTTGGGCTGGGGCCATGGTATTCCCCCACTTCCCTGCGCACAGCAGGCACGGTTATTGCCCAGATAGACTCCGGCCTTCCCTGGACATGTGGTGAATCTGTACATATCTCTGAGATAGACTATCTGGTGGAGGCTCCACCCTCAGCTCCGGATGCCCCCCCCACCGTTCTACCTATACCCGACCCTGGTGAATTTGAGCAGGCCCAAGTCATAGGTGCTCTTGCCGCCGGCCTGGTACGGGATGGGGATACCATACAGGTGGGCACGGGCACCCCGTCAGAGGCGGTGGTGGACTTTCTGGGGGACAAGAATGAGCTAGGAGTATACAGCGAGATAATATACCGCCAGATTGTGGAGCTTATGGCCAACGGGGTTATCGCCGGGGCCAGGCGCAACGGGCGCAGAAGGAAAGCAACCACTGCCTGCCTTTGGCTGTACCCCAATGACCCGGCTGCCCGAGAGGTCATCGAGTTCGTGGACCACAACCGGCAACTAGAGTTCCGGGATGTCTCCTACTTGTGCCAGATACCCCGCATTGCCGCCAACCACAGCATGGTGACCATCAATACCATACTGGCCGTTGACCTGCAGGGACAGGCGGTGATTGACCACATAGGCCCCACCCCTATCTCCGGACCAGGGGGACAGGTGGAGTTCACCATCGGTGCGCACTACTCCCCCGGGGGCCGCTCCATCACCTGCCTGCTAAGCACCGCACGGGGTGGCACCGTGTCCCGTATCGTGCCGCAACTGGAGACGGGGACGGTTGTGCAGTTGCCCATGACCTATATTGATTATCTGGTCACGGAGAACGGGGTGGTTAACCTGGAGGGTAAGAGCCGCAGGGAGCGGGCCGAGGCTGTAATCTCGGTGGCCCACCCGGACTTCCAGCCCGACCTTGGGCGTGCCGCCCAGCGACTTTTCTGGCCCTGAGGCAATAACACGGCGGTCAGGAGTATTACCGAATACCGGTTAGCTGCGAGTAGCCGGGCCACTTCTCCTGAACTTGACCAGGGCTATCTCCGGGGTGATGTCTTCGAAGTCGGCTACCACCGGCATGCCTACCTTCACCTCGTCCTTAGGGCAGCCGACGATGTTGGTTACCATGCGGGGACCCTCATCCAGATCCACCACCGCATATATGTAAGGGGCGTCCTGGTCAAAGCCCCGCACGGTGGGCCGGTGAACTATGGTAAAAGAATACACCTTACCCCGTCCGCTTATCTCCACCCAGTCCAGGTTGGGGGAGTAGCAGTTGAGGCAGAAGGGGCGGGGGAAGAAGATGTGCTCCCCACAGTCCCCGCAGCGCTGTACCCTCAGAAGGTGCTGACGGGCTCCCTCCCAGAAGGGACGGTTGGTGGCGGTGAGGTGGGGCAGTGGCTTGCGGTACCCGGCTTCGGCGCTCATAAGCTGTTCCCCAGGATGAGTGATACCTCTTCGCTGATGATGCCCCCGTTGCCGTTAACGAAGGCCAGCTCGCAGTCCCGTAGCTGGCGTTCCCCGGCCTGGCCCCGTAGCTGACGCACAGCCTCAACGATATGTGAGGCCCCCCCGGCCAGTCCCGGCTGCCCGAAGGAGAGCTGTCCACCGTGGGTGTTCACCGGGAAGTCCCCTTTGTAGGTGAGGTCGTGCTCTTGGACAAAGGGGCCGCCCCGCCCCTTCTCGCAGAACCCGGCGTCCTCCAGGGTGAGAATGACCATGATGGTGTAGCAGTCATAAACGGAGGCCAGGTCAATATCCCTGGGTGTGACCCCGGCCATCTGGTAGGCCTTCTGAGCGGTGTAGGCGATGGGGCTCTGGGTTAGGGAGGGGGCGCAGGAGATGATGGAGTGG
>JASLQE010000043.1 GCA_030744635.1 Dehalococcoidia bacterium
CACCCGGGCGGTGCAGGAGAGCACCCAGCCCTGCTCCATCTGCTCCTGGCTGAGGTGGGGGCTCTCCCGATGGCTGACATCCCCGGACAGCACCTGCACCAGGCACCGCCCGCAACGGCCCTGGCCGCCGCAGGGGGTATCTATCAATAGCCCAGCCCTGGCGGCAGCGTCCACCAGCAGGGTGCCGGCGGCTACTGTGACCTCTTTCCCCTCCGGTTCAAAAGAAACCAGAAAAGCGGTCTTCTGTCTGGACGCCAACCTATCCTTACCAGCTCTTTTTGAGGAAAGCGCCCAAGTCTACCGCATCCCGAGGCCCCACCAGGACCTCCCACCCTGATAGCTCTTCCTCCAACTCGCCCCTTAACACCGCTAAATGGCCGGGAATGATCACACGGTGATGGTTGACCGACCCGGCGATGTTGAACTCCTTGGTGGCCTTGGCAATCCTCTCGGCGTCAAATTTACCCGCCGCCCAGGCGGTGAGCACCGATAGTCCCTCTGTATCACAGACCATAAGCCAGGAGGGGAAGGCGGAGCCTTCCAGCTCACCGGCTACGGCGAAATAGGTGAGGGAGAAGTTGGTAGTGACGCACACCGGGCTGTCCTCCTTGGGGTTGCCGATGGGGTAGAGCCCCGGCTGCATCTGGATGGGCTTCTGGGGGTCGGTGTAGATGTTCAGGCGCAGGGTGAGCAGCGGGTACATGGTGCTGGGGCTGAAGTGGTTCAGCACGATTATTCCGGCGTACTTGGCCACCTGCTGCCCGGCCAGCATGCTCTCTTCCTCATTGCTGTCTGTCCCTTCGCCTGGGAAGGCGATGACGGGGAAGCCCAGGGGCCGGAAGTTTTCCTTAAGGGCCAGACGGCGTATCTGCGTAAGCTGGGTAAGGGACGATAGATAGTCCCGGCCTCCGGGGTCCAGCACTATGTTCTCTACCCCGTTGCCGGTCACCTGCTCCACCAGCCCGGCCAGGCCTTCCAGCCCGTCCCCGGCGGCCACCGCTAGGGGGCAGCCATGGGCCTTGGCCAGCTCGGTCATATCCGACCAGTTGTCTGTGGTAGCGGCGTATATAAGGGGGCGCAGTGGGCCTGCTTTCTCCAAGGCCGTCTTCATGGCGTCCGGTTTGGTGGACATAAGCACCAACGGGGAGGGCGCTTTTTCCGCCACTGCTGCCACCAGCTTGGCAAAGGCGGCCGCATCACCGCTATCGTTCTCAATGGCAAAGCCATCGACTGTGAACATCATGCCCACCCGTTCCACCTGGTAGCTGGCAACGGCCTCCACCTGTTTCAGGTTTTCCTCCAGGGGGGTGGAGTCCTTCAGCCGTATGACAAGTCCCGGGGGGTGATAGAAGGTCTTCTCGTGGCGGAACATAACCACCTCGCCACCGACCTCAATCTTCTTCTCGTCCGCCCCCACCGTCACAATCTGGATAGGTGGGCGGGCGGCTGACTCCAGGGCCAGCGTGGACTCCTCGCTCAGATCGGGGCAATCGGTGATGGCAATGGATTTCTGGGCCACCTTCATGGCGAAGGCCAGGCAGGTGGGGAAACCACATTTTTTACAGTTGGTCTTGGGCAAGAACTTGTAAATCTGAACTCCGGTCATTGACATGGCTGGTCTCCTTATCCCATTAGCCTGGTGATGGCGGACTGCACTTTCTCCACGGTGGAGGGGTGGCGCAGCACGATGATGTTGGCACCGGACTGTAGCAGGCTGATAGCGGTCATCTCCTCCCAGCGCAGTGCCCGCTCCGCCAGGGGGCCCCAGGTATCGGGCACACCCTCACTGGTCTTGGCCTCCTTTTGCCGCCAGGCCTCCTCACCCACGGTGCATATCATGGGCATGGAGGTCATCTTGTCCCCACCCAGGGCGGCCAGCCGCAGCCGTTCCATCACCGAGTAGGTGTACTCCAGGCCGTACCCCAGGGCACCCGTGGTGGGGTCCATGAGGAGGGAGTCCTGCGACATACCCAGGTCACTGAGCAGGATGTTAAGCTGCTTGGCCAGATTGATTTCAATGGGGGTCTTGCCGATAGCCACATGGCCGTCGGCCAGGCAGGTAGCGCCGATGGTGCGGTAGTTCTTTTCCTCGCAGTTGCCCAGGGCCAGCCTCTGGCCCCTGCCGGCCTCCGAGGCTGCTACCAGCACCTCGTTGTCCTTCTCGGCCACCTCCGGTCCCAGGACAATCAAGGGCACATCCACCGCCTCCAGCACGGAGCTTACCACCCGTTTGGCCTCCTCAGCGCCGGTGTTGCCCTCTTCGGGGTGGGCGGTCTTGAGACGCAGGGCGATAAGGTTGGCTCCAACCTCTACGGCCTTTTTGGCCCACGCAGCGGGGTTTTTGAGCACATCCCCCCAGGCCTGGAGCAGGGGTTCGGCCCAGTCACGGGGATCTCTGTCCAGTACTTCTACTGCCAGCACGGGGGGGTTAGGGATAGAGCCTTCGAAATGGAGGAAGGGAAGGGTGTTTTCACCACCTACCACCACCTCCTTGCGGCCCTGGCCTCCCAACCTCACCTCGTGTATTTTACCGGACCATTTCTCCACCGGTATCTCAACCGTAGGCATAACCCTCCTTAAACCAAGGCTTATTCAAAAAAACAAGGGCCGGTTGGCGCCGACCCTTGTTTTTGGCAGTTATTTGAGGCTGAGCCGGGACTGCCGCACCTTCATGTATGCCCCCGATGTGCTACATCAAGGGGTCCATGGTCAGTGCTGGGTGCTCCTTCTGCTCCAGGAAAGTCATGAGCTCCTCGATGGTTGGGGCCGACTCACTGTCCCCTATCTTATCTATCAGGTCGGGCGCCCCGGACTTCTCGCTTGCCTCCTTCAGCTCCTCAGCAAGCTCTTCCTTCAGGTTCTTCGATAGCCATACTATCCGCTTGATGCCACCCTCGGCCAGGAGGAACTTGTTGCTGGTTATGTAATATTTGCCGTGTCCCATCATCCCCGGAGTCTGCAGGCCACCGCCCACCATACCCATGAGGGTGGTGAAGGTCATGCCGCTGGGGGTCATGCCGTAGTCATCGCGGGAGACAATCATCACCCCGTTGGTCTCCGGTAGTATGACCATGACGCATTCGCAGCAGCCGCAGGTGGTCATGGGGGCATCCATCAGTGAGTAGATGGTCATGCGGTCCACGGCGCGGTTAGAGTTCTCAAATACAAACTGGTTGACGCCCTCCCACTCTCCCTTGACTGGGTCTATGGTAGCGCCTTTCAGTACGGGCTGGTTGGGGCCTCGGGGGTTAATCTCAAAGGAGGCCCGGCAGTCCAGCCAGTTGTAGGCTCCGCACAGCCCCACCCGCTCCGGGTTGATGACGCAGATGTGGTTGGGGGCGAAGGACTGGCACAGGCTGCAGCTATAATATGTGTCCACGGTTTCATCGCTGAGCCCGGCGATACGGGCGTTGCGTTCTCCGTACTCCCTGCGTGCCCCCTCAATCAGCTCCTCTACCTTGGCCTTCTCGGTGTGAATTGTTATCTCAACCTTGTCTACGATGGCACCGAAGTGGTTGTGCAGGTTGGCGTGCAGGATATCCCCGATATGCTTGATGCGGAACCCCTTGTTAACGGCACCCTTGGAGAAGCGTATCCAGGTGATATCACGCTGGCCCATGTGCTGAATGCCCTCGGCCCCGTTGAGGAAATGGTGTATCTGCCTCTCTAAAACGGGCTCAAAGTCCTTTTGCATCTTGCGTCCAGCCACACCCACCATGATGGCCATGGGCACCCGGGCGCCCTCATCCACCTCGTCCACCTCCGGCCCTATCACGGTAATCTTGCCATCCTCCACATCGTCCATGTCCTTGAGTTGGAGGAATTCAAAGCAGATACCGCCCTTGCCGCCAAACTCCGCCCTCAGGCTATCCCGGCGCACAATTTCGCCCTCAAAGGCGGGGCCGTAGGCCACTGGGATGGGTACCTTGGCGATTTTAACTTTAATGCCCCGGATTTCAATGCACCGCTGTACCAGCCGTTCTGCTTTTTCCAGGTCGTTATCGCCCGGGATATCGTCAAAAGGCATGCCGATTACATGTTCGTACTGGGTTACGCCGGTGGGCAGGATGTGCGGGACGGCCGTATCGGCCACGATGGGGAAGCCGTAGTTGATGGCCCCAGCACCGGTGGCGTAGTCCAGGTCGGTCACAGGGCCCAGCACCAGTCCGAAGGCGAAACAGCGGAACTTGTTGTAGAGAAGCATGGAGCGGGCATCGCCGGGCTTTACATTGCCGAAGCTGTAGGCTGCCCGGGTAGCATACCCCATGGCGTAGATGGTCGAAATGGTGTCGGAGCCGAAGGGCACGGTGTAGGTGTCATAGCCCAGCTCCACACCCTCCTCCAGCAACTGGTCCACCATAGAGCGTCCGTTTACATTGCCGGCGAGGAATACAAGCTGTCCGCGGGACTGTAGCTCCCGGACTATTTTGACCGCTACCTCGTTGCTCTTAGCAGCGCCGATGATGGCGGCAAAGCCGGGCATGCGGCCGTCTACCATGGCGATGCCCCAGGAGCGCATCTGCACATCGTCAATGGGGCCGTTGAAAGTAAACCCGTTGCGGGTCTCCGGCTGCTGCCCCAAGGCGAAGCGTATACCCTCTATGATTTCCTCGGCGAACAGGGTGGCCACGCCGGAGTCTAGGGTCTCCCCCAGGTAGGGCAGCCAGATGTTCTCTTTGGGAGGGGTGGGGAGGAGGGACTTGGCGAAGTTAAGCGCGGGCACGAGGTCCGCTACTGTCTCCACTTTGTGGCCGGTGAAGCCGTAGATGACAGGAAGGTAGTAAGCGGTGTTGGGGAAACCTATCTTGCCATCCGGCCCGAACTCCTTGAGGGCTTTCTGATATAGCGTCTCGGCCTCATTGAAAATATCGTTAGCGCCTTTGATGGCGGCCGTAGCGATAAATCGGGACATAGGACTACCCCTCCTTTCGGGCTACGGGACTAATACCGGCGGAAGTCCCCGGTCATCTTAGCGTCTGCCGGGTCACTCTCTGTCATACGGTTGGCCTGTATAAAGCCAGGGGTAACGGCCTTCTCAGAAGCCATGGTCTCCGTTTCACGGATGGCGCTGCGGGCCTTCTCCAGCTTCTGCTCCTCGCCGGTCACCCCAATCACCACCCCTCCGGTGAGGACACCGAACTGGTAGTAGTCCAAGCCGTCCTCGGCCACCCCCAGGTACTCCAGCAGAGCCGGCTCAACGGCACCATCCTTCATTTCCCGGGCCATCGGGCCGCTTACGGCCACGGGTACTCCGGACATGGTGCCCTGTGTGGTGGGTACGCCCTGAAGCTCGGTAATCTTGCTGAGCTCCTGTGGGCTGGCAACCAGACCCAACTCCTCGGGCGCAAAGCCGTTGCTCAGCAGCTGTTGCAGGGCTTTCCTGGCCCGGGGCAGGTCACGATAAAGCTTAACCACGGCTTTAGCCATAAAGCTCCCCCCTTACGCAGTCTTCCCATTGTAGCATCGGCTGAGTGAGGGGGTCAAGTGAATCTACAACTCAGCCTATTTACAGGACTCTCTCTTTCTACAGCTTCTCCCTCATGGCTTTCTACACCCATCCGCTGATAGGTGTAGCAGATTCTCAGGGGTTCTCGGGCTCCATCCAGGATTCTGGAATCAGGTCGAGTTGTTCTGAGAATTCCGGTATTACCCAATAGTGAGGCTCAGGATACTCCCTAGACATATGAAACAGGCTGTCTATCTGCCCGTATTCCGCTCGCAGTTCCTCATCAATGGACGGCTCATCTTTAAACCGGATGCGGTCACCTCTCTGGAACTTCTGCATCTTACCCCTTTTCCCGCTCTGATTTCTCCCTCATGGCTTCCTCCACCCACTGTAGCATCGGCGACTGAGGGGGTCAAAGTGGATGTACGAGAGGTCGTATTTCGGCGATAGCCCTTCCCCCCCCCAACCCTACCGCGAGCCATATTGGGGGGCATTTGCCCTCACAAACATTCTAACTGGGTGGGTCCGCCCTGCGGACTCTCCGAAGGAGTCCGGTCCGAACGTAGTAGCGGACTCCGTACGACCGAGAGTCCTTCGGACCGATACTTCGTTCGGAGCGGGTGGGTAAACAAAGATTGAAAGGGCGGGACCGCCTCTGCTACAATGCGGCCAGAGGAGGCGCTGATGGATATGGACATAAAGGTGTTAGGTATTTGTGGTAGCCCCATCAAGGGGGGCAACACGGAGGTCTTCCTGCAGCAGGCACTGGGCGCTGCTGGAACGAAGGGGGCCGATACCGAGCTTATTTCACTGGCCAAGATGGAAATAAAGGACTGCATTCACTGCAACTGGTGCGTCCGGAAGCAGGAGGAGGGCAAGTTCTGTAACCAGCACGATGATATGGAGTTGATTTTCCCCAAGGTAATAGAGGCGGATGCCATACTCCTGGCTTCACCGGTATATTTCACCCGCCTATCTGGCTATATGGCCAATATGTTAGACCGGTTGCGCTGCTTGGGCCACGGCAACCACTATCACCGCGCCCTGAAGGGCAAGGTGGGGGGCGGCCTGGTGGTGAGCTGGTTCCGCAACACCGGGACCGAGACCGCGCTCCTCAGCCTGCTGGGGGCGTTCATGGCCAGCGGCATGACTGTGGTGTCACCCGGCCTGGGGCTGGGCTCGCCCTTGGGGGCCATAGGCCTGTCCAGCGAGGGCGGTGAGGGGAAGTTCGACCCCAAGGAGCGGCTGGGGGTGCTCAAGGACGAGTATGGATTGGCATCCGCACAGCAGATTGCACGGGAGGCCGTGGATATGGCACGGGTGGTCAAGGCCGGGCAGCGGGCGCTAAAGGGATAAGCGAACGCCTAACGCCTTACCTATCTCCCCCGCCCACTCCGGACTCCGGTAGCCCCAGGCGGCCGCTAGGCCGAAGCAGCCGGCGAGCATCATGGCCCCGTACGGTGCGGCGGGGTAGGCCCGCAGCCCCGAACCGGCGGCACGGGCGCGGTTGGGTCCGGTGATGACTACGGGCGGCCTTTTGGTTGCCGTCTTCAGAATGAAGCAGCCGTGGCCCCCGTCATCCCACACCTCCTGGTTGGTCAGTTCGCCGGCCAGGAACCTGTCCACCACCCGCCGCAGCCTGGCGGCGGGGAGGAGCCCGGTATGGTGCTCAAACAGGCCCAAGATGTTGCCTTCCTGCAGGTGTACCCCCAAGGTGTGGGCGTTGCCCAGGTTGAGGCTGAGGCGGTGGGGATACCTGGACACCCGCCCGTCCAGCCCCGCCCCCAGGGCGGCGGCGGCCCCGGTATCCATCAGCAGCAGGGGTAGAGGGCGGTCATGGCTGCGCACCACTGATAGCATGCGGGTGAGGGAGGGCGGCACCTCCGCGGCGAGATAGCAGAGCTGCTCCAGACAGCGCCTCTCCTCCACCAGTCCCTTCAGGTACTCAAAGCGGAACAGGCGGTTGCTCACGCCACGGGGTGCCTCGCCGTGGTCCAGCACCGCCACCGCCACGGCATCCGGCTCCACCGGGCCGGTAAAAGGCTCCACGGCTTTTAGTATGGCCTTCACATCCAGGTCCCGCAGCTCTACTTGGTGAGCCCCGTGCAGCCCCCCGGCCTCGTCCTCGGATAACAGCTTCACCCCTCTGTCGGTGGTCTGCTGGGGGTCATCGTCGAAGGTGAGGGCGGCGAGGAGGGTGGCGAAGGCGGGCAGCCCGGCTTTAAGGTGGCGTTTGAGGGCGCTGGATATAGCCCCGCCCCCCATGGTGACCCCGGTGAGGAGCAGGGGCTTACCCGCTTTGGTGGCCTCTGCTATGTGGCGGGCGGCAATCTGGGTGGGAGAGGGGAGGATAAGCTGCACCGAGTTCTCCACTCTCTGGGTGGTATCCAGCAGCAGCACATCCTGCGTCCCCGCCCCTATGTCTATGCAGAGCAGACGCAAGTCAGCTAATTACCTCTGTACCCAAATACGGCTGGAGGGCGGGGGGGACGGACACGGTGCCGTCTTCCCTCTGGTAGTTCTCCAGTACGGCGATGACCATTCGCGGCAAGGCTAGTCCGGAGCCGTTGAGGGTGTGCACAAGCTGCGGCCGCGCGCCCGGCTCCGGCCGGTAGCGGATGCGGGTGCGGCGCGCCTGGAAATCGGTGCAGTTGGAGCAGGAGCTGGCCTCCAGCCACTCCCCCACCCCTGACGCCCAAACATCTATATCATAGGACTTGGCCGATTGAAACCCCATCTCCCCGGCGCAGAGCATCCGCACCCGGTAGGGCAGCCCCAGCCGCTGCACTATATCCTCGGCATCGCTCACCAGCTTCTCCAGCTCCTCGTAGGAGTGGTCAGGCTCGGTGAACTTGTACATCTCCACCTTGTCGAACTGGTGGCCCCGCTTGAGGCCCCGGGTCTCCTTACCGGCGGCCATCTTCTCCCTGCGGAAGCAGGCGGTGTAGGCCGTGTAGCACAGGGGCAGGGTGCCCGGCTCCAGGATTTCGTCTCGGTGCAGGTTGGTAAGGGGCACCTCGGCGGTGGGCACCCACCAGTAGTCCTCCTCGGCATCGTGGTAGAGGTTATCGCCGAAGCGGGGCAGGCTGCCTGTGCCCACCAGGCATTCCCCTTTTACCATAAAGGGCAGGTAGGCCTCGGTGTAGCCGTGCTCCCGGGTGTGGACATCCAGCATGAAGGTAATGAGGGCACGCTGCAGCCGTGCCCCGGCCCCCTTGAGCACATAGAAGCGGGTGCCGGATAGCTTCACGCCACGCTCGAAGTCTATTATGCCCAGGGCCTCGCCTATCTCATAGTGGGGGCGGGGGGTAAAGGGGAAGGTGGGCGGCTCCCCCCAGGTGCGCACCGTAACATTGTCCTCATCCCCGGTGCCCTCCGGCACCGTGGGGTGGGGCAGGTTGGGCAGGTAGAGAAGCAGGGACTCCAGCTTTTTGTCCAGGCGGCGGATGTCGGCCTGTCGCTGGTCCAGCACCTGGGAGAGGGTCTCCCGCCCCAGGTGGACCAGGAAGCTGGCGAAACCCTCCCGGGTGGAGGCGGTGTTGGGGCCAACCTCGTAGCCCATCAGTCTCACCTGCTCCACTAGGGCCGATAGGTCATCGGCGGTGCGGGTGCCCTTGGCTCGGCCCACCAGGCGGTTGAGTTGGTTCTGGTTGGCCCTCATGGACTCCACCTCCTGGAGCAGCTTGCGACGGGTCTCGTCCAAGTGGAGAATGCGTTCCAAGGGGATGTCCTCGCCACGGCGGAGCAGGGCCTGTTCCACAACCTGCGGGCTTTTGCGTATCAACTGTATATCCAGCATGGCTACTCCCTGGTGCGCAGAGTGGGGAAGGGGATGACCTCCCGGATGGAGGGAGCATCGGCCAGCAGCATCACCAGCCGGTCAATGCCCACGCCCAGGCCGCCGGCGGGTGGCATACCGTACTCCAGTGCGGTAAGGAAGTCCTCGTCGGCCACCTCGGCCTCCTCGTCACCCTCCTGGCGCATGCGGGCCTGCTCCTGCAGGCGCTCCCGCTGGTCCAGCGGGTCATTGAGCTCGGTGAAGGCGTTGGCCACTTCCATGCCGCCGATGAAGCCCTCAAACCGCTCCACCAGGTGGGGGTTATCCTCCCGGCGTTTGGCCAGCGGGGACATCTCCACCGGGTAGTCCAACAGTAAGGTCGGCTGGATGAGGGTGGGCTCGACGAAAGTGGAGAGGAGCTTGTCCACCAGTTTGCCAAAGGTGTGTACCTGCCAGTCCCCGGCCCCATGCCCGGCGGCTTTGACGGCCGCAAGCAGAGAGGGGTAGTCCCGGTGCTCCTGGAAATCAACACCGGCGTGCTCCAGGATAGCATCCCGCAGGGTAACACGGCGCCACGGGGGGGACAGGCTGATGGCATTACCCTGGTAGGTTATCAGCTCGGAGCCCAGCACCTCACGGGCCAGGTGGGCCATCATGCGCTCTACCATCTCCATCACCTGGCTATAGTCGGCGTAGGCCTGGTAGCTCTCCAGGGTGGTGAACTCCGGATTGTGCTTGGTGGAGATGCCTTCGTTGCGGAACACCCGGCCTATCTCGTACACCCGCTCGAAGCCCCCGATAATCAGGCGCTTGAGATGGAGTTCGGTGGCGATGCGGAGGTAGAAGTCCTGTCCCAGGGACTTATGATAGGTGATGAAAGGGGTGGCGGCAGCGCCGCCGGGGGTGGTCTGGAAAACGGGGGTCTCCATCTCCAGGAAGCCCTGGGCCTCCATGAAACGGCGCAGTGCGGATACTATCAGGCTGCGGGTCTTCAGTGTCTGGAGGCTGGGAGGGTTGGCGATGAGGTCCAGGTAGCGCTGCCGGTAGCGGATTTCGTTATCGGAGAGGCCGTGCCACTTCTCCGGCAGGGGCCGCAGGCACTTAGCCAGGAGGGTCAGACCGGCGGCCTCAACGGTGGCCTCCCCGGTGCGGGTGCGCATGAGGCCCCCCTGAACGCCGATGATGTCGCCTATGTCCAGCTCTGCGAATACCTCCCTTTCCTGAGGGGTTAGCTGGGGGATGCGCACCAGGACCTGTATTCGACCGTTGCCGTCCCGGAGGTCCAGGAAGGCCGCCTTGCCCATAGTGCGCAGTGACATCACCCGGCCGGCTACCGTTACGGAGGAAGGGCCCTCCGTACCCCCCGCCTCCCAGGACTCCAGCAGCGCTAAGGCCTGGGTGGAAGTATGGGAGCGGTCAAAGCAATGACGGTAAGGCTCCACGCCCTGGTAACGCAGGCGGTTGAGCTTCTGCAACCGCTGCTGGGTGAGGCCCTCCAGAGGCATGGCTACCGGACTTTGGTGATGCGCAGGTGCAGGTTACCGCCTGGGGCTTTTACTCCCACCTTGTCCCCTGCCTTCTTGCCCAGCAGGGACTGGCCTACTGGGGACTGATTGGAAATCTTGCCCTCCAGGGGGTCGGTCTCGGCGCTGCCCACAATGGTGAACTCCAGCGTCTTGCTGTCCTGGTCTATCACGGTTACCGTAGAGCCCATCTCCACACGGGAAGCCTTTTCACGATGGGAGATGACCACGGCGTTCTTGAGGATATCCTCCAACTCCAGGACGTGCCCCTCTACGAAGGCCTGCTCGTTCTTGGCTTCCTCATAGTCGGCGTTGTGGTCGGTGCCGCCC
>JASLQE010000044.1 GCA_030744635.1 Dehalococcoidia bacterium
GCAGCGGTACTCATAAATGGGCATATCTTCTAAATTGTAGCCAAGGCAGCCAGGTTTGGCAAGCCGAAGCCATGGGGCCGTTTGCCCGTCCCGCTCTTTCCGGCCCACACACCCCCGGGATTATACTGGTGGGGCTTCGCCTCATCCCACAGCCGGTTAGGGAAAGACGTTTGGTGCTATGACAAACCATATGTCAGGAAAGTGCATCCTCAATATGCTCCATGCGGCTTACCTCGCCACTCGGCGCCACCTCCACCGCTACCACGTCCACCCGCCACTGTTCTGGCAACCCCGTATGGGTGGTCACATAGTGCAGGGCGGTATTAGCCAGTTTGCGCTTTTTAGCAACGGTCACCGACTCCTCAAGGGTGCCAAAGTTCAGATTCCTACGGCTGCGAACCTCCACAAAGACGAGACAATCGTTCTTCTGGGCCACGATATCCACCTCCCCCTCCCAACAACGGTAGTTCCTCTCCCTGATGACATAGCCCCACCCCTCCAGGAAGCGGGCGGCGGCCGCCTCACCCCAGGCACCCAGCTCCCGGCGGCCCTTGTCCCGGTTTGCACCCATATCGGTAGCGAATTATAGCACCAATCGTCACACAGGGACAGCAGCGGCCTTACTACCCCACCTGGAAGCCCAGTTGACAGGGCAGCTTCCAGGCATTACATTGCTGCCGTTAGCCAATATCAAAGGAGGGATATATGCCAGGAAAGACCATCTATGTGGTACGGTTGAACTTCAACCTCTCCGGCAAAGACACCGAGTTTAACGATTGGTACAACAACAAGCACCTGCCCGATTTCCGCAGCCTGCCGGGGGTAGTCGAGGGCACCCGCTATGAGATTCTGCGGGGCCATAAAAAGAACCCCAAGTACCTCGCCGTCTACGAGTTGGAGGGCGAGGACGCCGTGGAGGGGGTCCTGAATAGCCCTCAGGCGCTGGAGGTGGGGGAGGACATGACCAGGCAGTGGGGACCGGATGCCATCTCCGACCTCACCATCGGCGTTTACCGCCGCATCGGCCCATGACCACCCCCGGATACCGCCTCCGCCACGGGTGCGAAGGAGCGCCGGTGGATGGGACAGGGTCCCCTTTCCTGGATACACCGCCGGTGGTAGGCGGTGCCATAGCCCTTGTGCCGGGCGAAGCCGTAGCCCGGATAGGTGCGTTCAAACCCTCGCATTATGTCATCTCGGGCCACCTTGGCCACGATAGAGGCGCAGGCTATGGAAAGGCACCGCTGGTCCCCTTTCACCAGGGGTCGGTAAGGGATGGACAGGCCAGGTAGCTTGAGCCAGTCCATGAGCAGGAACTGAGGGGCCTCCTGGGAAAGGGCGGCAAGGGCCTGCGCCACGGCCTGTTGGGTGGCAGGCACAATACCCCGGGTATCTATCACCCCAGGCCCTACCACCCCCACGGCCACCGCGACCGCCACTTTCCTGATTTCTCTGGATAGGTACTCCCGTTGCCTGGGTGGGAGTTCCTTGCTGTCCCTTACCTGTCCCCACAGGGAGCCGCGTAGTCCTGTCCGCCGGACCGGCACCTGTTTCAAAGGGCCTGGCGAAGAGCTGAGGGGAAAGCGCAATATTACGGCAGCCGCCACCACCGGCCCGGCCAGGGCACCCCGCCCCACCTCGTCGGCCCCGGCGATGACTCGGTACCCCTGGGCCAGCAGGGCCGCCTCTTCATCGGCGGTGGGGACTTGGCCCCTCAATTAAATACCCTCCTGGCAAACACCCACCGGGTCAATCGTGCCCCCACCCAGTACCTCCTCACCTCCGTTGGCCGCCGCATAAAAGACCACCGCCTGTCCGGGGGCCGCGGCCCGCTGAGGGAGGACAAACTCCACCAGCACGCCACCGCCCGCGGGGGTGATCGTTGCCGATACCAGGGGCGAGAGGTGCCGCACCCTGACGAGCACATCCATAGCTTTATCGGGTGCCTTACCGGTCCAGCTAAGGTCGGTGGCCCGCAGCCAGGAGGAGTATAGCTCCGCCTCACCTCCCACCACCACCCGGCACTCATCGGACTCCAGCCTCACCACATAGCGTACCGGACCTCCCCCTATTCCAAGGCCCCGGCGCTGGCCCACGGTAAACAGGGCCACACCCTTGTGCTCACCCACCACCCTTCCTCCGGTGTCCACCATGGGGCCGGGTGCGGGGGAAAGCCGCCGGGAGACGAAGCTGCGGTAGTTCCCAGGGACAAAGCAAATCTCCTGGCTCTCCCCCTTATCGGCAACGGGCAGGCCACGGCACCGGGCATACCCCCGCACCTGGACCTTGGTCAGCACGCCCACGGGGAACATCAGATGCGCCATCTCTTGCTGCCCCAGTATATAGAGGAAATAGGACTGGTCCTTGGTTTTATCCACACCCCGGAGCAGCCGGAAGCCCTCCGGAGAGGGGGCAATACGGCAGTAGTGCCCCGTGGCCAGATGGCTGGCCCCCAATGCCAGGGCCCTCCTCAACAGCAGTTGGAACTTGAGCACCCGGTTGCATGCCAGGCAGGGGTTGGGGGTGCGCCCGCGGGCATACTCCTCACAGAAATAGTCCACCACATGCTTCGAGAAGGGGCCCTCCATGTTTAACACATAGTGAGGTATGCCCAGGCGGCGGGCCACAGCCTGGGCATCGCTTACCCCCTCGGAGAGGCAGCAAGGATGGAGGTGCCCTTCCTCCTCCGGCCACAGCCGGAGGGTTACGCCCACCACATCGTACCCCTCCTCCTGAAGGAGGGCAGCGGCCACCGAGGAGTCCACCCCGCCGCTCATAGCTACCACAACTCGCTTACCCATAGCATTTAAAAGTGTACCATGCCGCATTTGGCCCTTCAACACAGCAGGTCTGGCCAACGGGTCTGGTGTCTATCGTCCGGGAGACCGCAGAGGCTTAGCCTCCACGGTTTTCGGCGGGCAAACGACAGGCACACTCCGCCTTTTAACCTTATTCATAACTCGTGATGGTTCTGATATGCTAAGGGCATAGAGAAGCAATCCTTGCACAGGCGGTATGCAATGAAACATCGCAGCCAAATGCCAGGGGGTTAGAGCACCCTCGCCGGGCTGGCATCTCTGACAATCATTGGCGGAGGTCTGGTACTTCTACTTGGAATACTGGCGACTTGGTGGGATTCTAACTATGTGGCAGCACTTACCGCTGTCGGACCCGTGGTCAGTGGTGCCCCGCTTGCGGGGTTGATTGGTATAACTTGGCGGTACGCCTCTTCCACCCAGCACATCGCGCAGGCAACACGACTTCAAATCATGGCTCAATCCGAGCCCATGGTGTTACCAAATCCTCAAATTCGTCTCATATGGGTCGACTGTAGAATTGGTGATGTCTCTAATGAATGTGGGAAGAGGCCCTGCCGTGAACTTGGAAACAACTCTAACAGTGGGAGGCTCTGCGTTTGAACCGTATCGGATTTACGGGTGGCGGACTGCTGACGTATTTGTGGACAATGATGGGTCTCAGCACGACACCGAGGAGTCGAACTGGGCTCCTACACCAAGATACTGGGAACAGGTAATGATTATGAAACAGAATCAGGAACTGGAGTTCGGGTTACGTCCAGGCGCCTCGATGAGCATCCTGGAGAATTTCGACTCCCAGGCTGCATGTCTAGCTTTGGTCACTGTCAAGTTTGAAGACGCCTACGGCAACCGATTTCAAGCTAAGCGTGGACTTGTTCCCACACAGTCGGGTACCAGGAATGGGTCAATTCAGGTTCCTGCCAGCGGCTTGACCTGTTACCAGGTTTCTCCCTTCTAAATTGCTATACAAACGCCCCGCCGATTGTATGTGTCAAGGAACATGAATTATGAATAAGGCTCATTTGACCCAATGGGGGGGCTGTGCTATCATCACTCCGAAAATGACCGTTCCTGACCAGTGGAATACCCTTGAAGAAGTGGCCCGGGGCGTAAACACCTGCACCGGCTGCCGTTTGTCCCAAGGCCGCACCCGTGGGGTGCCCGGAGAAGGCCCCGCAAACGCCAGGATATTCTTCGTGGGTGAGGCTCCCGGATGGCACGAGGACCAGCAGGGACGCCCCTTCGTGGGCCCCGCCGGGCGCTTCCTGGAAGAGCTTCTGGAACTGGTAGAACTGACGCGGGAGCAGGTCTTCATCGGCAACCTGCTCAAATCCCGCCCCCCGGGCAACCGGGACCCCCTCCCCGACGAGATTGACGCCTGCCGCAGATACCTGGACGCACAGCTACGCATCGTAAACCCCAAAGTGGTAGTGGCGCTGGGCCGCCACTCCTTGGCCCGCCTCTGCCCCGGCCAGCCCATAGGCAAGATTCACGGCACCTGGCGCTGGGAGGGTGACCGCATACACTTCGCCATGTATCACCCGGCCGCTGCCCTGCACCAGCAGTCGTTGAAGAAGGTAATCCAGGAGGATATGCTCAAGCTACACCTGGCCCTGGAGGCTGCTGAGAAAGCGGAAAAGCCGGAAGACCAGCCCGGCTCCCCCCAGCAGCTCAGCCTCTTTTAGGAGGCATACATGCCCAAAAAGGCCACAACCACCCGCCAGCCATTACCCAGGTGGCGTTCCGCCCTGCTGGCCCTGCTGCTAACGGCCTTCCTCGCCTCTCTGTTTGTGTTTGGAAAAACCATTACCGCTTTCCTAAGCGATGTAGGCAGCTATCTATGGAACGCCGGCATCTGGCTGCTGGGCCTCTTCGGCGTGGTGCCGGCGGTCATAGCCCTGGTGATACTGGTGTTCCTGGCCTTCAAAGGGTGGGTAATCCTGCTGCGGCGCTGGCACCGCTTGATGGGTCTGATAGTGCTGACACTGGCCCTTGCCGGGCTGCTATCCTTCATCCGCCCCACCTCGGGGTTCTTCCAGGAGCGCCCGGTGGCAGGTGCACTGGGAAAACTCATCATAGGTGATAATGTGGCCCTGGGAGTACTGAGGGTTGTAGTACTGACCTACTTGGGCCTGCTGCTCCTATCCCCGGGGGTTACCACGAGCCGGAGCCGGGCCGCCATGAAAATAGCCGGAAAAGGGGTGGGGCGGGTCAGCACAGGCGTGGCTGCACTTATGATAGCCGCCGTCCGGGCGGGAACCGCCCTGCTGAGGAACCTGACCCGGAGAATACAGGCGGCCCCCAGAAGCATACGAGGGACGCGAACACCGGAGGGGCGCGATATCCCACCCCCCGTAGAAAGCCCAAACTATATGGAAAGCCCACCCCATATAGAGCCCGCGCAGACCCTCCCGCCGGTGGTGCCCCCAGCCACCCCAGCCCGACCAGCAGCCCCTTCGCCCCCCCAGGACGAAGAGAACATCGTTCGTGAATACCGGCCACAGGTCACGGAACCAGCTAAACCGGCGGAGGCGACAACCCCTCCCCAGCAGGAGCAGCCGATAATTACCCCCAGCGGCTGGCAGCTACCGACACCAGCCATCCTTGATCCGGTGGTCTCCACTACGATAGGCCCTGGGG
>JASLQE010000045.1 GCA_030744635.1 Dehalococcoidia bacterium
ACCTGCCCGGTGTGGTCTATGTGCAGGAAAACAAGTACATGTGTAGCGAGCCGGGCCAGGCCGCCATCCGCCAGGCCATTGAAGAGCAAGGCCTGACCCGGGTGGTGGTGGCCTCCTGCTCCCCGCGTATGCACGAGATAACCTTCCGCCGGGCGGTGGCTAAGGCGGGACTCAACCCCTACCTGATGGAGATGGCCAACCTGCGGGAGCACTGCTCCTGGGTGCATGCCGATAACCATGAAGCCGCTACCCTCAAGGCCATAGAGCTGGTGAAGAAGGCGATTGCCCGTATCTGCCACAGCGAGCCCCTTTCGCCTATGCCCATCCCCGTAACCAAGCGGGCGCTGGTAATCGGGGGAGGCATCGCCGGCATTCAGGCGGCCCTGGACATCGCCGCCGCAGGAAATACGGTGACACTGGTGGAGCGCCAGCCCACTATAGGCGGCCGCATGGCCCAGTTGGACAAGACCTTTCCCACTCTGGACTGCTCCTCCTGCATCCTCACTCCCAAAATGGTGGACGTGTCCCAGAACCCGGACATAGAGCTCCTCACCTACTCCGAGGTGGAGTCGGTGAGCGGATACGTGGGCAACTTCGAGGTGCAGATAAGGAAGAGGGCCAAACTGGTGGACAACGCAAAATGCACCAGTTGTGGCATCTGCTGGGACAAGTGCCCTGAGAAGGTGGCATCTGAGTTTGACATGGCACAGGGCAAGCGCAGCTCTATCTACATCCCTTTCGCCCAGGCCGTTCCCCCCAAGCCAGTAGTGGACCAGTTGCATTGCCGCTACATCAAGTTCCGGGAATTTGAGGCCTCCGGCGCAGAGGGCAAGAAGCCTCTGCAGTGCCGCATCTGTGAGAAGCTCTGCCCGCCCCAGGCCCTGGACTGGGAACAGGAGGACGAGGTGGTCACGGAGAAGTTCGGCACCATAGTGGTGGCCACCGGCTATGACGCCTTTGACCCCACCGTTTACGGCGAGTTCGGCTACGGCCAGTACCCGGATGTTATCACCGGGCTGGAGCTAGAGCGGCTGCTGTCCGCCTCTGGCCCCACCGAGGGACATGTGCTGCGGCCGTCGGATGGCACCCCTCCCAAGACTGTCGTGTTCCTGAGCTGCATCGGCTCCCGGGATGAAGCCCGGGGCAAGGCCTACTGTAGCCAGATATGCTGCATGTACATGGCCAAACATGCCATCATGCTCAAGGAGCACGATCCGGAGACACAGAGCTATATCTTCTATATAGATAACCGGGTGGTGGGCAAGGGCTACGAGGAGTTCTCGCGGCGCGCCCAGGAGGAGGCCGGGGCCACTTACCTCCGGGGCCGGGTGGCCAAGGTCTTCCCCCAGAACGGTGGGCTGGTAGTCATGGGTGAGGACGCACTCATAGGCCGTCAGGTGGAGATAGCCGCCGACCTGGTGGTGCTGGCTGCTGCCGTGGTGCCCAGCGAGGGCGCCGATAGGGTGGCCCGTATGCTTAACATAAGCTATGATGAGGACAATTTCCTGGTAGAGGCCCACCCCAAGCTGCGCCCCGTAGAGACCCATACCGATGGTGTCTTCCTGGCCGGGTCATGTGTTTCCCCATGCGATGTGCCGCAGTCGGTGGCCCGGGGCAGCGCCGCCGCCGCCAAGGCGATGGCTATTCTCAGCAGGGAGACCCTGCTCAACGAACCTACTACAGCCATAGTCGACCCCATCCGTTGCTCGGGGTGTCAGCTATGTCTGAAGGTATGTCCCTTCAACGCCATCTCCACCCAGGTGGTGGCCGGTCGCACCGTGGCCTCCGTCAACGAGGGGCTGTGCAAGGGGTGCGGCCTGTGCTCCGCCGCCTGCCGCCCCGGGGCCATTTGGGTCAAGGGTGCCACTCATAAACAGCTCTTTGCCGAGGTGGCCTCGCTTTGGACATGAACGGTGGACCCAAGATAGTGGGCTTCCTGTGTAACTGGTGCAGCTATGCTGGGGCCGATATGGCCGGCACCAGCCGCATGAGCTACCCGGCTAACATCCGCATCATCCGGGTGCCCTGCTCCGGGCGGGTGGACCCGCTGCTGGTGGTCAAGAGCTTTCAGCAGGGGGCGGATGGGGTGCTGGTGGCCGGCTGTCACCCCGGTGACTGCCATTACAGCGAGGGCAACTACTACGCCCGCCGCCGCTTCGGTCTGCTGCGCCCGCTGCTGGACTTCGTGGGCGTTGAGCAGGAGCGGCTGCGGCTGGAATGGGTATCCTCCACCGAGGGTAAGAAATTCTCCCAGGTGGTGTCCAGCTTCCAGGAGGAGTTGGAACGCCTGGGCCCTAGAGAAAACCGTGGTTGACGAGATACGGAGCAAGGCCAAGGAGTTGCTCACCGACGGGACGGTGGAATGCGTCATCGGCTACGAGCGGGCCACGGACGGCGTCACAGCCCGGCCCCTGTTCGCCTACACCGCAGAAGAGATAGACCGTTTTATCATGGACAATACCTGCGTGCACAACCTGGCCCGCTACCTGCTGGATCGCAAGGGGAAGCCCACGGCGGTGGTGGTGAAGCCGTGTGACTCCAGGACTATCAACCTTCTGGTGCAGGAGAACCAGATAGAAAGGGACAAGGTGTTCGCCATCGGTGTCACCTGCCCCGGGGTGGTTGAGGCACACTGGGGAGAGGCCTCCGATGAGGCACAGCCTCGGTGCGTGACCTGCTCCCTGGAGGTGCCGGCGGTCTACGACTACCTTGTAACCATGCCTGGGGAACGCCAGACACGCACCGGTTTTCCCGATTTGGAGCGGATGGAGACCATGTCCCCCGAGGAGCGCCGGGAGTTCTGGGAGAGGCAGTTCGAGCGGTGCATTCGCTGCCATGCCTGCCGGCAGGTCTGCCCCGGCTGCTACTGCCCCATCTGCTTTGTGGACCAGCTTGACCCTACCTGGGTGGGTATTAGGAACGCCCCTCCGGAGAACCAGGTGTGGCACCTAATCCGGGCTTTCCACCTAGCGGGCCGGTGTATAGAGTGCGGCGAATGCCAGAGGGTATGCCCGGTGGGAATACCCCTGATGCTCTTGAACCAGAAGCTCGCCGCCGAGGTTGAGGGCATGTTTGACTTCCGCCCTGGCTTGGATGCCGAGACCCTGCCGCCCTTCGCTGTTTTCAAAAAGGAAGAGCTGGAGGCGGAGCGGTGAGCCGTTTCCTGAGCCGGGAAGCACTCCTGGCCTGGCTGGATGGCTTGCGAGAAGGGGGCACAGTAGTCGTGGCCCCAACCCTGGTGGAGGGGGTGTCCCTGTACCGTCAGGTCCCTGTGGCCAGCGAGATTGACCTGGATGCATCGGTCACGGTGGTCTCACCTAAAGAGTGGCTGTTTCCCGCCAGTCACACCATTTTCACCGTGGAGCGGAAGGACGGGAGGGTAGACCTCCGGGAAAACACCTTTGATGGCCGGGCAGTGCTCTTCGGCCTGCACCCCTGTGATGCGCTGGGGGTGCACCTTATGGATGTGCCTTTCCTGGCTGAGCCTGCCGATGGCAGCTACCGGGAGCGCCGGGAGCGCACGGCGCTGGTGGGCCTTTCCTGCATCCGCTGTCGTCCCGAGTGCTTCTGCACCAGTGTGGACACTTCCCCCGACGACCCCACCCACCTGGATGTTATGCTCACTCTAGTGGAAGGGGGCTATGTGGTAGCGGCAGCCAGCGATAAGGGCGAGGCGCTGCTGGCATCGGCGAAACCGGAAGAGAAAGCGCTGTCCCTGCCTGAGCCGCCGGCCCCGGAGAAGCTACCCACTGAAGACCTGCCCCGCCTGTTCCGCGCCCTTTATGATGATGGCTACTGGGGCCGGTTGGCTGACCGGTGTATCCACTGCAATATCTGTAGTTATGTTTGTCCTACTTGCTACTGCTTTGACATGCGGGACTACCCCCGTGGAAATACCGCCGAGCGGGTGCAGAGCTGGGAGAGCTGCCAGGCCCCCGGGTTCACCCGCCTTGCCGGCGGCCACGACACGCGGGGGAGCAAGGCGGCCAAGATGCGCCAGCGCTTCGCTCACAAGTTCCTCTATTTCCCGGAGACTTTTGACAGCCAGCTTAGCTGCAGCGGATGCGGACGGTGCGTGCGTGCCTGTCCCGTGAACATAGATATACGAGAGATTATCAGCGACCTGAAAAAGATAGGAGTCTCCAGTGTGGGCAGCGGAGAAAAGTAGGGCTAACCCCCTGGTCCCGTTACCGGCCACCATCAGCGCCGTGCGGGAGCTCACCATAGATGTGAACCTGTTCCAGGTACAGTTTGGTGACGGGGGTGGTTTCCCCTACCGCCCCGGCCAGTTCGCCTTTCTGTCCGCCTTTGGGGTGGGTGAAGCGCCTTTCAGCATCACCTCCCTCAACGATGAGGGTGGCCCCATGGAGTTCGCTATCCGCCGGGTGGGCACCGTGTCCACTGCCCTCCACGATATGGAGCCCGGCTCTGTGTTGGGGGTGCGGGGGCCTTTCGGCAACGGCTTCCCGCTGGACACTTTCAAAGGCAAGAACCTGGTCATCATAGGCGGTGGTATCGGACTCGCCCCTCTGCGCCCCATCATCAAGAATGCCTTGGTATACCGTGATGATTACGGCGAGGTGGTTGTAATCTATGGGGCCAGGACCCACCAGGACCTGGTTTTTGCCTCCGAGTTTGAGGACTGGGCAGCGGTGCCCGGCGTGCGGCTGGAGCTTACGGTGGACCGCGAGGGGCCTGGTTGGGATGGACGGGTGGCCCTGGTGCCGGCGGTGATAAAGGAGCTGCAGCCGACGGTGGAGAACGCCGTGGCCATCATCTGCGGCCCGCCCATCATGATTCGGTTCGTCCTGGCCGAGCTCAAGGCCCAGGGCTTTGAGAACCACCAGATTGTCACCACTCTGGAGTCCAAGATGAAGTGCGGCATTGGCAAGTGTGCCCGGTGCAATATCGGCGAGAAGTATGTCTGCCAGGACGGCCCCGTTTTCACCTTCGACCAGATTTCCGGTTTCTTAGAGCAGATTTAGGCGGGCATTGACCTCCAGGCACCCTGAGGCAATATCATTGGGGCCAGGAGTGACGATTATCCGGGCTGCCGTTACATCCGACCTTCAGGCCATTACTGACATTTACAACGATGCTGTTTTGAGCACCACGGCCACCTTTGATACCGACCCTCAAACGCCGGCGGAGCAGAGAGAGTGGTTTGAGGGGCACTCACCCAGACTGCCACTTCTAGTGGCGGAATTGGACGGTGCGGTTATAGCGTGGGCCTCCCTGAGTCCGTGGTCAGGTCGCTGCGCCTATTCTGAAACCGCCGAAGCCTCCATCTATGTCCATCGGGATCATCGCGCCATAAGGGTACCGGCAAGCAGCTGTTCCAGGCCCTCCTTGCCGCTGGCAAGGAAGCCGGGTTTCACACGGCAATAGGCTGGATTGCGGAGGGCAACGACGCCAGCCTCCGGCTGGTTGGCTCCCTTGGCTTCAGCAATATCGGCACTATGCGACAGGTAGGCTTCAAGTTCGGCAAACGCTTGGATGTTCACCTGGTTCAGCTAATGCTTGACTCTTTGGCTTGACCTACTGGGGCTTTACCTACCGGCGGATGTAACCTATCTCCTGGCCCAGCGGGGTGGGCCGGAAGCCGAACCACTCCTCCACGGCGTCCAGCTTAGCGATGTTGTCCCGGTCCAGCATCTTCAGCTGCTGGGAGGTGAGGGGTGGTTGGGTCAGCAGGCGCTCCATCAGCCACACCACCGGCTGCATTAGGGGCACCAGGATGTGGAGCTTCAGCCGCCTCTTTCCCAAGGTGTGGATGATGAGGTCTATGATTTCCTCATAGCTCCGTTGCTCCGGGCCGCCCAGCTCCACGGTCTGGCCTATGAAACGCCCCTCCTCCAGGGCGGTGGCCAGGCAGCGGGCCACCTCGGCCGCACTGATAAGCTGGAAGCGGGTGTTGCCGCTGCCGATGACGGGCACCACCGGCGCCCGCCGGATGATATCCGCCAGCATGTTGACGAACCGGTCCTCGGCACCGAACAGCACCGAGGGCCGTAGGATGGTGTGGTCCAGGCCACTCTCTCTGACAGACTCCTCTCCCAGCCACTTGGAGTGGAGGAAGGAATAGCCGGGGTCGGGGCCGGTGACACCCAGGTTGCTCATGTAAACAAACCGGCGCACCCCTGCGCCCCGGGCGGCGGCCACCAGGTTCCGGGTGCCCTCGGTGTTCACCCGCGGGAAGGTGGCCCGTCCCTTTTCCCGGATGATAGCGGCCAGATGGATGACGGCCCCCGCCCCGATGCAGGCCTCGGTCAGGGTGGCGGGAAGAGTGACATCCCCTGGTGCCAACTCCACGGACAGCCCCTTGAGGTTTTCCGGTGGGGATGTGGGGCGTACCAGGCAGCGTACCTGGTGGCCTCGGGAGAAAAGCTCCCGTACCAAGTAGCCGCCCACAAAACCGGTGCTGCCGGTGACCAGTACTAACATCGTGCTGAAAGAATCCTCGGGGTGGAGCGGGTGAAGGGATTCGAACCCTCGACTTGCTGCTTGGGAAGCAGCCACTCTACCACTGAGTTACACCCGCCTTCCGCAAAGATTATGGCAGAACCTTTGAGAGGGTGTCAACAAGGTGCACTCAGGCACTGCGTGTGAGACAGCGCAGGAATTTGAATATAAAGAGGGTGGTGAGGGCGGGACATGTTGACTGCGGGTGAAAGGTATGGCAAGATAGGAAAATGGTAGTGTTCTGGAAAGTTATTAGAATTTGTCCAAACTATTCTAACAATAGTCTAATAACTGTGTTGGATAAGTATTGACACATTCCAAAACGGTGGTATAATAATCTCTGGAGGTTATCAGAGATGACGCGGAAGACCCGATTGATGCGAAAAATTGAAGAGCGGTATCGGAGACCATTGGAGAAGCTGTTGCCGGAGATGTATAACGAGATGGGCCTCCCGCAGATGGCGGATGAGATGGGGGTCAGCCGCAGCACGGTCTGGTACTGGCTCCTGCGCTATGGGGTTAACCTACGCAAGGTTGCTCTGGCGTCCGACGAGACTCTGGAGATTATTAAGGGAAGGTAAGTTGGGAGGGGTGTAGGGTACTCTTCCCCGACTTTGCCGATTGACCAGGAGGAAGGAACGGCCTCGCGAGGCCGTTCCTTCCTTTTAGTTGTGTTCTTACTACCATTGACAGTATGAACCAGATCTGACTACCATTGTCCTGAGATGATGGCTAAGGTGTTTAGCTGTGCGGTGGTGGGGCTGGACGGTGCGGTGGTAACGGGGGAGGTGGACATTTTTCCGCCGGTCTGCCGGCGTTCAATGTCGTGGGCCTGCCGGATACGGCGGTTCAGGAGGCGCGGGAACGGGTCCGGGCTGCTATCCGTAACTTAGTCTGTCTTTTCCCGCCGCGTCGCATCACGGTAAACCTGGCCACAGCCGACTTGAAGAAGGAAGGCCCCGCCTATGACCTTCCGATAGCCATGGGGTTGCTCTTTCCTCGGAGCAGGTGGTGTGCGATACCTCACGGGCGGTGTTCCTGGGGGAGCTTTCCCTGGATGGCACCCTGCGTCACACCCCTGGCGTGCTGCCCATGGTAGCCCTGGCACGGGAGAAAGGCTTCGACACCGTCTTCCTGCCAGGTGTAGATGCCCCGGAAGCATCTCTCGTAGATGGGCTGGAGATTATCCCGGTTGACTCCCTGGCCTCTCTCATGGCCCATCTGAGGGGGGAACCCCCTCTTATGTCCTATAAGCCGGATGATACCCTCGGTCCCGCACCTGAATCGGACTTGAGCCATGTCCGTGGCCAGGAACATGTGAGGCGTGCCCTGGAGGTGGCGGCTGCCGGGGCCACAATGTGCTCATGACCGGCCTCCCCCGGGAGCGGCAAGACCCTCCTGGTCCGCTGCCTGCCCTCCATTATGCCCCTGCTGACCCGGGATGAGGCGCTGGAGGTGACCAAAACTACAGCATCAGCGGCCAACTACCCACAGATATGCCGCTAATTCAGCATCGCCCTTTCAGGGCACCCCACTATACCATCTCCCAGGCCGGGCTGGTGGGTGGGGGCCGCTTCCCGCGCCCCGGCGAGATAAGCCTGAGCCACCGGGGCGTGCTCTTCATGGATGAGTTGCCCGAGCTCAGTCATGCCGCCTTGGAGTCCCTGCGTCAACCTCTGGAGGACCATTTGGTCACCATCAGCCGGGCGCAGGGCAGCCTTACTTTCCCGGCCAACTTTATGCTCGTAGCGGCCATGAACCCATGCCCCTGTGGTTATTATGGAGACCCGGTGAAGCAGTGTACCTGCTCTCCCAGCCTCATCTCCCTCTATCAGAAGCGTATTTCAGGGCCATTACTGGACCGCATAGACATCTTTGTCCAGGTGCCCCGTGTGGAGTATGAGAAGCTGGTGGGTGAGGTGCTGGCAGAGACATCGGTGGTGGTGCGGGGGAGGGTGGATGTTGCCCGCCAGGTGCAGCGGCACCACTTTGTTGACAAGCAGCTTCTCTCCAATTCGGATATGACGGCGGTGGAGGGGAGGGAGTGCTGCCAGGTCCAGCCCGAGGCCCAGGGCCTGCTGCGGACAGCTATGACCCAGCTCTCCCTCTCCGCCAGGGCCTTCCATCGTATCCTCAAGCTATCCCGCACCATAGCCGACCTCGCCGGCGCTGATAGCATAGGGGCCGCCCACCTTGCCGAGGCCCTATAGTACCGCCCCCGAGGCCAGATGCTCTGAGCCTCTGACACATAGCTTCTTCGTCCCGGCTTAGCCGGCTTGTGGTTGACGGTTGATATATGTCATACATTTGATATAATATATATTGATATATATTTCGTTGATATATTATTATGGGGGTTGGCTTGCGAGAGGACAGAATTAGGCAGCGGGAGGCTCGGAGGCGGTTGGGCCAGGTCCCGGTGGCCGGACTGGCTGCCACCATAAAGGCGTTATCGGACGAGACCCGCCTCCGTATACTGGCCCTGCTGGCCGGGGGCGAGTCCTGTGTTTGCGATATCGTTGAGGTCATAGGAGTGCCACAGAACCTGGTGTCGCACCACCTGTCCGTGCTGCGCCGCGCCGGGCTGGTGAGGGACCGGCGGGGCCAGACGGATGGCCGCTGGGTCTACTACGCCATTGAGCCGCGGGAGGTCACCCGGCTTCAGGTGGAGCTGGGACGGGTGCTGGACCTGAGCCACCACTCCGCCGTCCCCGCCCATTGCCCTCCAGGTCCTAGGCGTGCCCGCTCCTGAGGTGCAGACAGACCCGGATATGACCGGGATACTGGTCAAGAGCAGACTTTCCCTACTGGACAGGTTTCTTACGCTATGGATTTTCCTGGCTATGGGGCTGGGGCTGGGGCTGGGGTACTTCGTGCCCCGGGTGGCTGACCTTATCACCTTTCTCCAAGTGGACAACACCTCCATACCCATTGCCATAGGGCTCATGCTCATGATGTACCCACCCCTGGCCAAGGTAAGGTACCAGGAGATGGGGAAGGTGTTCCGCAACTGGCGGGTGCTGGGCCTGTCCCTGTTCCAGAACTGGGTCATCGGGCCGGTGCTCATGCTTTTCCTGGCCATAGTCTTCCTGCGGGGCTACCCGGACTACATGGCGGGGCTTATTTTGATGGGCCTGGCCCGGTGCATCGCCATGGTGCTGGTGTGGAACACGCTGGCCCGTGGTGACAATGAATACGCCGCCGGGCTGGTGGCCTTCAACTCCGTGTTTCAGATAGTCTTCTACTCCGTTTACGCCTACATATTTATAACGGTGCTGCCGGGGTGGTTTGGGGTGACCGGGGCGGCGGTAAGCGTAAGCATGAGCCAGATTGCTCGGAGCGTGCTCATCTACCTGGGCATACCCTTCTTCGGGGGCATGATGACCCGATTCGTCCTTGTCAGGGCCAGGGGCCGGGAGTGGTACGAGGGCCGGTTCATACCCAGGATAAGCCCTGTTACCCTGGGGGCGCTCCTGTTTACCATCGCAGTCATGTTCTCCATGAAGGGAGAGGTCTTCATCAGGCTGCCGCTGGATGTGGTGCGCATCGCCATCCCCCTGGTGTTTTACTTTGCGCTGATGTTCTTCGTTTCCTTCTACATGGGAAGGGCGATAGGGGCTGACTACTCCAAGACCACCACCATAGCCTTCACAGCGGCCAGCAACAACTTTGAGCTGGCTATAGCCGTGACCGTGGCCACATTCGGCATCACTTCGGGCCAGGCGCTGGCGGTGGTGGTGGGGCCCCTGGTGGAGGTACCCGTCCTTATCAGCTTGGTGAATGTGGCCCTTTACTTGCAGCGCAGATACTTCACGGACGAGCTTCAGGCGGACCGGGGTGCGGATGCCGTATAGTTTACTCGGGGCTTTTTATGGCTGGTACATCGCCGTGTCGGCCTGGAAAACTGCCCAGGCGAACCAGAAGGAGTTGAAGCTCACTTCCGGCTTCAGGCCCTTGCCCTCAAGGGGACCTTCCACCGCTTGCCCGGAGATATTCCAGGTGGTGCCGGTCTCCTGGTCCCGGAAGCCGCCGTCCACCGCTGTCAGGCTAAGCCTACTCCCATCCACCACGGGGGAGAAGTCTGCCGTCGAGTCTACCTGCCGTGACTGGGGGATATAGGTCTGGTCCAGGGCGGATACGGTCTCAGGCTCATACAGCACCACTATCTCCTTGCCCGCCAGGGCGGAGAAGGGGAACGCTACGGCTTCATCGCCTTCGGACAGAGCCAGCACCCGTTCCATGGGTAGCAACCTCTTGTCCAACTCGCCGAAGAAAAGGAAGGGGAGCTGGTTCACCCGGTCATAACCGGCGTAGGGACTGACTCCGTACATCCGGTCGTAGCCGGTATCCCGGGATAGAACCAGGCCATCGGGGTGGACCTGCTGGAACTACTGCCAGGAGACGATTGCCGCCGGGATGAAGGCGAGCTTCTTGCTCGTGAGGTCGCCCACGATGGCCTCCCTGGTAAGCTGCTGCCACAGGGAGTGCGTCTGGCGGTCGTACATCACCAGGTCGGAATGGCGCAGCATGCCCGATGTGCCGAAGTCGTATACCGTGCCGTCCAGACGGCGGTCAAAGACGATTGCCTGTTACACAGAGGGCAGAAGGTAACGGACACCGGCACTCCAGCCAGCTCATCGTTGACAATCTCGTTCCAGATGAGTATTTCCAGGGGATAGGCCCTGGCTTCCCCGTTTATCTCCAGGCTTATCACCGGCTTCAGGGGCTCCATTCCCATGAACTCGTCCACGGTCTCAAACCTGGGGCTGTTAATGGGAGGGATGCCGTCTGGGGGCGGCCCGCCGGAGATAATCTTGTCCAGTGGGACGCTGTGCTTGCCGTAGTTGGTGTTCAGGACGTCGGTAAAGGGTCCACGGGGCGGGTTTATCTCCTCCTCAATTGGGGCGTCCGATTCCGGCGTAGGTGTAGATGTAGAAGTGGGGGAGGGTGTAGCCGAATTCGGGGTGGGGGCCTGGGTGCCGGCCTCCGGAGTGGAAGGTTCGGCGGGCACGGACTCACTGAGGCCCACGCCGCAGCTTACCAGCACCAGGGTGCCTAGAGTTATCGCTATAAAAACCAGCAACAGAAGTCGCATGTTACACAACCTTGCTGATTGCCGTATGGCACATATAGTTATTTGTTCTCTGGTACAATTATAGGGCGGTGCCGAAGAGAAATAAGTAAGCTGGATTACAAAACAACAGGCCGCACCCTTGCGCAGCGATTCCCGCGACACAGGTGCAGGTTCGTTGACACCCATCCCCTCGCTGGCTACAATCAGCTACGGGTACCTGTGGGCAGCCGGAGGATACATAGTTGGAAAGCCACAAGCTAAGGGAGATGTTCCCGTCCTTCTTTGAAGGCAAGGGGCATCGGCGTGTGCCCAGCGCCCCCTTGGTGCCCCACGGGGACCCCACGCTGCTCTTCACCTCGGCGGGCATGGTGCAGTTCAAGCCCTACTTCATGGGGCAGAGCGCCGCCTCCCACCCCCGGCTCACCTCCTGCCAGAAGTGCTTTCGCACCTCGGACATTGAGTCGGTGGGGGACACCAGCCACCTCACCTTTTTCGAGATGCTGGGCAACTTCAGTGTTGGCGATTATTTCAAGAAAGAGGCCGTACAGTGGGCCTGGGAGTTCGTCACCTCCCCGTCTTGTCTGGGGCTACCCCCGGAGCGGCTGTGGGCCACCGTCTACCTGAACGACGACGAGACCATGGGGCTCTGGAGGCAGGTGGGTGTTCCGGAGGGGCGCATCCGGCGCTTCGGCAAGGGCGATAACTGGTGGGGCCCCGCCGGTAACGAAGGCCCCTGCGGCCCCTGTAGCGAGCTACACTACGACTTCGGGCCGGGGCACGGCTGTGGCCGGGAGGACTGCGCCCCCAACTGCGAATGCGGCCGCTTCCTGGAGATATGGAACCTGGTCTTCATGCAGTTCAACCAGGACCTGAAGGGAAACCTGACTCCACTCCCCCGTCCCAACATAGACACCGGTATGGGCCTGGAGCGCGTCGCCGCCGTGATGCAGGGCAAGACCGAGGTGTACCAGACCGACTTCTTTACCCCCCTGATAGAAGGGGTGGGCAGGCTGTGCGGTAAGAGCTACGGGGAATCACCGGAGGTTGACCGTGCTCTTAGAGTGGTGGCCGAGCATGCCCGAGCCGTGGCCTTCCTCATCGCTGACGGCGTGGTGCCTGGCAACGACGGTCGCGGCTATGTGCTGCGCCGCCTGCTGCGTCGGGCCGCCCTTTTCGGCCGCAGGCTGGGGCTGGAAGGTCACTTCCTGGGGCAGGTGGCGGAGGCGGTGATAGAGCACATGGGGGATGTCTACCCGGAGCTGGTGCGCCACCGTGACCTGGTGCTGGCGGTAGTAGAGGAAGAAGAAACACGATTTGAGCGGACGCTTCCGGTCGGGATGGGTGTCTACAACGTTACTTTTGCAGCGCTTAGAGAGGAACTGCTGAAGTATTGGCCCAGGT
>JASLQE010000046.1 GCA_030744635.1 Dehalococcoidia bacterium
ACCACGACCGGGTCATCTCCTGGTAACGAAACACTTTTATTCACTGAGCAGGCTACCACTGGGACTAAGACGGTATCCTGTTGGATAGGCTCCGCAAACTCTTTCAGATTGAGGACGGAGACTTGGGCCTATTAAGGGAGGCCGGGGTTTGGATACTGCCACATATGAAGGAAATTGTAGATGGGATATACAGTCACATCTTATCCTTTCGAGAGCTTGCCGCCGCGTTCCGGGATGAGCCGTCTCTGCAAAGGGTGCGCGGGGGGCAGTTAGTACACCTCGGTAGCCTTGTTTCCGGCTCTGTTGATACTGATGGAGATTGTGCTCCTTGACATCTGCCTGGCCGGGGAGGAATATTTTGCCAGAAGGACAAAGAGGATTAGGGACGCCTACCGGGCGCTGGAAACCAATCATAATATGTGTCTGAAGATAGTAGAGGAACGGGATAAGGAAATTGAAGACTTGCGACGGGGGTTGGAGCCGACTACATAGGCTCACCACCGAGAGCACTGCCTATTGGTACGGTTGTATTTAAGCTTGATAGGCGCTGATTCATTGCTGAGGAGGTAAATGGGCAGCAAAATCCTGGTAGTGGAGGACGAGCCCGCCCTATTGGAGGTCCTGTGCTATAACTTCTCCCGCGAGGGCTATCAGGTCGTAACCGCATGTGATGGTGCCGATGCCGTGGACAAGGCCCGGCAGGAGAAGCCGGACATCATCGTCCTGGACCTGATGTTGCCCAAACTGGATGGCCTGGAGGTGTGCAGAATAGTGCGCCGGGATATGACGGTGCCTATCCTTATGCTTACGGCTAAGGTGGAAGAGGTGGACAAGGTGGTCGGCCTGGAGATGGGAGCCGATGACTATGTCACCAAGCCCTTCAGCATCCGGGAGCTGATGTCCCGGGTAAAGGCCATGTTGCGCCGGGCCGCAATGTTCCCTCCTTACCAGGGGGAGAGCGGTATCATCAGGGTCGACCAGATTGAGGTTGACACTGCGCGCCGCCTGGCCTCCGTTGACGGCGTGCCCCTGGCCTTGAAGCCCAGGGAGTTCGACCTTCTCCTGTTCTTGGCCCGCCACCGCGGTCTAGTTTTCACCCGGGAGCACCTCCTGGAGAGTGTATGGGGCTACCAGTATGCCGGTGACAGCAATACTGTGGATGTGCACATACACTGGCTGCGTAATAAGATTGAGAGAGACCCGCATAACCCCAGCCGCCTGGTTACGGTAAGGGGAGTGGGCTATAAACTAGAGGGGTGAGGTTGTTCCGTAGTCTTCAGTGGCGCATAGCCGTACCGTACATGGCCCTCATTGTGGTGGGGGCGGTGCTGCTGAGCGCGTATCTGGTCAACTTTATCAAGATGTCCCACCTGAATGACATAAAGAACACCCTGCGGGGTGAGGCACTGCTGGTAGCGGAAGTGGTTGCGCCCTATTTGAGTGAGCAGGACGATGTTAGTAGACTGCCCGCGGTAGCCAGGAGACTCGGGGCAAAAATGGGTGCGCGTGTAACGGTAATAGGCATGGACGGTGATGTCCTGGGGGACTCTCATGAGGAGGCCAGCTCCATGCCCAACCAGAGGGGATGGCCCGAAGTGCAAGCAGCCGCGGGCATGATGGCCTGGGAGACGGCGGTACGCCAGGAACGGATGCTGTCAGCTGTCCCTGTGGAGAATGAGGGGGAGCTGGTGGGCGTGGTTCGGGTGTCCATGTCCCTATCCGAGGTGAACGCCGGAGTGCGCTACATAACTACGGTGGTGGCCCTGGCCACAGGGATAATCATACTGTTCAGCCTGATGGCCGCCGCTTTTATTGCCAGGGCCACTACAGGACCCATCAAGCAGGTAACTGCGGCAGCCCATACCTTGGCTTCGGGTGAGGTGGGACATCATATTGCCGTTACCGGTAGAGACGAGGTGGGGCAACTGGCCCACGCATTTAATGAGATGTCCACCAGCTTGCGGGACACACTGGATACCATCTATCAGGAGACGAACCAGATATCAACTCTGCTGGCGGCCATGGCCGATGGTATGTTGATGACCGATGCCCAGGGCAGGGTATTGTTATCTAACCGTGCCGCGGGGGAGCTTTTCGGGTTTGAAGAGGAAAAGGCCACCGGGCTTCACCTGATAGGTATCATAAGGGACCACGAAATAAACTGTGTGATGGAGCAGTGTCTTAAGACCGCACAGTCCCAAAGCCTTCAGGTAGAGGCCCGCCCTGACCGACGCTTCCTGAGGGTGGTGGCGACCCCGCTTGTTGAAGATGACATGGTATACGGGGTGCTGTTGGTAATACAAGACCTTACGGAACTGCGCCAGCTGCAAAGTGTGCGCCAGGAGTTTATAGGCAACATATCCCATGAGCTGCGCACCCCCCTGGCCTCCGTCAAGGTTCTGGCCGAGACCCTACAACGGGTGGTCAAGGATGACCCGGCAGCGGTTGCCGGTTTTCTGAGCCGGATTGACGATGAGGTGGATAGCATGGCCCAACTTGTGGAGGAACTGGTGGAGCTCTCCCGGATTG
>JASLQE010000047.1 GCA_030744635.1 Dehalococcoidia bacterium
GTAGTGATGGGGTGCTGAGAAGCTCCCGAAGGTGGGAGAGGCGCTCCCTGGCCCGCTCCCGCCCGGGGGCGGGGTCAAGCTCGGGGTAGCCCGTAGACATCAGGTAGCACCGGCCGGTGTAATGGTCAAATACGGCTACGGTATCGTAGAATCCCAGATAGGTCTCGGGCAGCCTCAGGTCGTCCTTTGCCCGGCTGGGCAGCGGTTCCAGGATACGTCCTAGGTCGTATCCCAAGTAGCCTACGGCGCCACCGGGGAAAGGCCCCGGCCACCGGCCCCGGCCCATCCGGTACCGGGCCAGCAGCCCTCCCAATATAGTGAGAGGGTCGCCGGTCAGGCCCTCCACATTACCCGAGGTATCCTCCACCCGCACTTCCCTGCCATGGCTGCGCAGCACCAGAAAGGGCTGACAGCCTACGAAGGAAAAACGCCCCAGGCCGTGCCCGTCCATGCCGCTGTCCAACAGGAAACCCATGGGTTGCTCCCGTAACGCTTCGAAGGCCTGGATGGGGGATGGGGGAGCGGTCAGTTCATCTACCAGCGGCTCGGGATGAAGGTCCAACTGTGGTGACTTGCTGTGTGGCATCGGCTCAACCCGCATTATACCGCCCTGCAGGCGAGGGTCACAACCGGGGGGGGCCTGGCCCTCCAAAGCCTCCCTTTCTGTGCCCATTCCGCCCTGTTATAATGGGCATTATTCGGTACGGGAGGGTGGCAATGGCCTTCGTGGAATACCAGCTCCGGGGCAAGGTGGCACTAATCACACTGAACCGTCCCACACGGCTGAATGCCTTTGGGGCTGAACTGGCCGATGGGGTGCGGGAGTGTTTCGCCCGTTTCCATGCGGATGACAAGGCCCACGCCGCCGTCCTCCGTGGGGTGGGGCGGGCCTTCTGCTCCGGTGTGGACGCCAAGGAGATTGCCGAAACGGGGCATATATTTCTTGAGGATCCCCTACGCCACATTTACCCCTTCGGCAGCCCGGACCTTATCAAACCGGTGGTGGCCGCCATCCACGGGCCCTGCCTGGGCGCCGGCTTCAACCTGCTTGCCATGCGGACTGATATCCGCATCGCCGCCGATACCGCCGTTTTCGGCCTGCCGGAGCTGGATCGGGGAATATACTGCCTTAACACCATGTTCTACCAGCAGCTCCCCCGCAATATCGTCATGGAACTGGCATTGCTGTGTAGCAACATCAACGCCCAGCGGGCTTACGAGTTGGGGGTGGTGAACCGGGTGGTCCCCGAGAGGGAGCTGATGGACGCTGCCATGGGAATGGCGGACAAGCTATCCTCTCTCTCACCCCAGGCCGTCAGGCTCACCAAACAGGGGATACTGAGAATGAGCCAGGTATCCGAGGATGCCACAACCGAGGAGACGACGAATTTCCAGCGCTCCACCACCTCTGAGGATATGATAGAGGGGATGAGGGCCTGGGCCGAAAAGCGACAGCCACAGTGGAAGGGGAGATAGCATGACCTTAGCCGAGAGGATACTGGCCGCCCACGCCGGAAAGCAGTCGGTCAGCCCGGGGGAGTTCATCACCGCCAAGGTGGACTTTATCATGACCAATGATGTCAGCGCACCCCTGGCCATTCAGGAGTTCCGCCGCCTGGGCGTGAAGAAAGTGTTTGACCCCGACAAAATCGTGCTCCTGGCTGACCACTTCACTCCCAATAAAGATCTCCAGGCTGCGGAGCAGGCCAAGCTGATGCGGGAGTTTGCCCAGGAGCAGGGAGTAATCTGGTTTGAGTCCGGTCGGCTGGGCATAGAGCATGTGCTGCTGCCGGAGCAGGGCCTGGTGCTGCCCGGGGACCTGATGCTGGGTGGGGACTCCCATACTACCACCTACGGGGCCGTGGGGGCCTTCGCCACCGGCATGGGCTCCACGGACATAGCCTGCGCCATGGCCACAGGGGAGACCTGGCTCAAGGTGCCGCCCAGCCTCAAGCTCATCTACCACGGGGAGCTACCCCGATGGGTGGGAGGGAAGGACCTCATCCTCTACACCATCGGCCAGATAGGGGTGGACGGGGCAAGATACGCCGCCATGGAGTTCGCTGGGGACGCCATCGCCGGCCTCTCCATGGACGGCCGCTTCACCATGGCCAACATGGCCGTGGAGGCTGGGGCCAAGGCGGGGCTTTTTTATGTAGACGACAAGACTCTATCCTATGTGAAGCCAAGGGCTAAACGAGAGTACAAGGTGGTCCACCCCGACTTCGACGCCCAGTATACCCAGACCTTTGATTGGGATGTCTCCGCACTGGAGCCCCAGGTGGCCTTCCCGCACCTGCCCAGCAACACCCGGCCCGTAAGAGAGGCGGCCTCGGTAGAGGTTGACCAGGCCGTGGTGGGGAGCTGCACCAACGGCCGTATGGAAGACCTGAGACTTGCGGCCGGAATACTGGCCGGTAGACATGTCCACCCCCGGGTGCGCCTGGTGGTCATACCCGGCACCCAGGAGGTGTACTTGGAGGCCATGAAGGAGGGGCTGCTGGAGACCTTTGTCCGGGCGGGGGGGTCGGTAAGCCCGCCCACCTGTGGCCCGTGCATCGG
>JASLQE010000048.1 GCA_030744635.1 Dehalococcoidia bacterium
GGGCACCTGGTGGTGCTTGGAGGGGCGTACCTTGCTCACATGATATTTTTTCAGACCGGGCAGCTTCTTTACAATCGGGATGTGGACCCGATGGTAGAGTTCTTCAAACTCGTCAGGGTCCACACCGGGCTTCAGATTAAGGAGCGCTACTATCTTGACCACATTTACCCTCCTTGCCTGTGATGAAGTTAAAGTGTAGCACATCCCGGCGTAGAACCGGCCTGAACCTGTCGCTGAGGCGGCCTGTAGACTCTTTGAACCTGGTTGGCGCCACAGGGCATAGGCTTGATGCGGGGTCTATGATGAAGGCAGGAGATACTACGCGGTTGTTTGGAAAGCCCCTTTGTCCCCGGTGCTTTTCCATACCGGCGGTCTGATTAGCAAGGCCAGGACTCCTGCGGTAGCAAAGGCGGCAAAAGTGACCGTCAGGGGCAGAAAGTAGCTTCCTGTCCAGTCAAAAACCACCCCGGCAACAAGGGAGAATACGGCCCCTAACAACACCTCGGCCCCGATGAAATACCCCAAGAGCTCGGCCAGTGACCGCGTGCCGAAGAAAACGGCGGCGGAGCCCATGAGGAGCACAATAGCGCCGCCTATAAAAACGCCGAAAACCATGGCAAAACCGTATATCGTGAACGGATTTTCGGCTGCCATTAGCCACAGTACCGCTGCCGCATTGATGAAGACGGCGATGGCTGCCCCCCTCAACCAGCCGATACGTTCCGCCGCTGCCCCCAGGAGCACCTTTCCCACACCAGCGAAGACCGCCATCAGCATCACTGCCCACGCTGCCTGAGATGCGGAAATCCCTCTGCCGGTGGATAGAGGTGCCAGGTGTGCTGTAACAAACAGATAGGGGGACATGGTGAGCACGATGATAGCCAGCAGTCCCCAGAAAGCCGGGAGCCGGGAGGCTTCCCCCATGGTATAGCCGGTGCTTTGACTGGACCCCGCCGATGCCGCCTCCGTTCCCCACCCATAGGGGCGAAGCCCCAATCGGTCGGGGGCACTCAGTGCTCCCACCATGGCCACCGCCAGCGCCGACCCGAAGAATATTCCCAGCAGGCGGTAAGCGTCCTGCCAGCCGTAGCTGGCAATCCACCGCTCGGCGATAGGGGCAAAAATGCCACCTGTCCCCGCGCCAGATACCACTATACCTATCATCAGGCCGCGTCTCTTTTGAAACCAGCGTTGGATGGTGGCTGAGGGCACGGTAAAGGTAGCCCCTGTGCCAAAGCCGATAAATGCATATGCAGCCACAAAAGAGGCCAGGTTCTGCACCTGGCCCGCCAGCACCAGCCCCAGTCCAACGGTGACAGCGGCCACCGCTGTGGCCAGGCGAGGCCCATGCCGATCGGCAAGCCTTCCCAGAATGATGGAGCCTGGGACATAGGCCACAAGCATCGCCGTCCATGCGGTAGAGACCTCTCCCCGGCTCCATCCAAAATGGTCTTCCAAGGGGTTAATGAAGACCCCGAAAGTAAAAAAAATACCGCCGTTGATAATGGTGATAATCAGGCAGGACAGACTCACTATCCAGGGGTAGGTTGCCTGGCGGTTATAGCTCATCGGCCTCCCAGGGGCAGTAGTCTACGAGAGTAAATTTTGGCACAAAAAGCACATTGGGTCAAACCTGATGAAGGTTGGTAGTCAGGCGGGTTTATTGTTCAGCGAGCTGTTCCATGGTAGAATGGCCCCACTCGACAACAGGGGGGGTAATATGGCTCAGACAGGCTTCTCGCGATTGCTGGCATCCGGTCAGATAGGCAACCTTACGATGAGAAACCGCATTGTCATGCCTCCCATGGTGACCCAGTATGCCACGGACACCGGTGCGGTATCGGAGAGAATGGCCCGTTACTATGCGGAAAGGGCCAAAGGTGGGGTTGGGTTGGTTATCGTCGAGGCCGCCAGCGTTTACTCCCCAACCGGTAAAGCCTGGCACGGGGGCCTGTGCCTTGACCGTGAGAACCTGGTACCCGGACACAGCCGGCTCACTGAAGCCGTCCACTACTACGGGGCCAAGATAGCGGTGCAGCTCCACCATGGGGGCAGGCAGGTCAACCCCGCCGCCATAGCCCCCCAGCTTCCCGTGGCCCCGTCCCCCATCGGGCGTCGCGGCTCCCCATTCGTGCCCCGGGAGCTGACGATAGATGATATTCAGGAGCTTGTAGAGAGCTTCGCCGCCGCGGCCGAGAGGGCCAAAAGAGTGGGCTATGATGCCGTGGAGCTTCACGGGGCACATGGCTACCTGTTGCACCAGTTCCTGTCCGAGAAGACAAACCAGAGAACGGACGAGTATGGCGGTAGCCTGGAGAACCGGGTGCGATTCCCGCTGCAGGTTATTCAGGCGGTCCGCAAGGCTGTGGGCGATGACTACCCCGTGCTCATCCGAATGAGCGCTGAAGGTGGCTATACCTTTGAGGAAGCTCAGGTCTTTGCCCAGACCTGGGAGAAGGCCGGAGTCAACGCCATCCATGTCTCCGTGGGTGGCATCACCCCTACCAGCAACGCCTCTCCGGAGGAGAGCCCCTCGGCACGGACCCAGGGCTGGTTAGTGCACTATGCCGAAGGCATCAAGCAGAAGGTGAATGTGCCGGTGATTACCGTGGGCGAGATTCGGGACGCTGAGTTCGCCGAAGGCGTGCTGGAGGCCGACAAAGCCGATTTCATCGCCCTTGGTCGCCCGTTGCTGGCCGACCCGGAGTGGGTGGTGAAGGTGTCCCAGGGTCGCTCCGAAGATATCCGCCGCTGCATCCGGTGCGAGCACTGCCGGAATGCGATGGACAACGGCATTCCTACCAGTTGTACCGTGAACCCCACCCTGGGTCGGGAAGCGGATCTGGCGGACCTGAGGCCGAGCTTCACCCCTAAAAAGGTGATGGTGGTAGGAGGCGGCCCGGCGGGCATGGAGGCCGCCCGCATCGCCGCATTCAGGGGACACAAGGTGAGCCTCTACGAGAAGGGGGAGGCCCTGGGTGACGGCCAGCTCAAGCTGGCGGCTGCGGCTCCTCACAAGGGCCCAGTGGGCTGGCTCAGGGACTTTCTGGCCCATGAGCTGGACAAAGCCGGGGTGGATGTCCACCTGAAGACCGAGGTGGATGACGCGAAGGTGAAGCGGGAGAAACCGGATGTGGTGGTGGTAGCCACAGGCGCAACCCCCATCATCCCCAACCTCCCTGGGATGGCACAGGACAATGTGGTAACGGCCCACGATGTCCTGGCGGGCAAGGTGGACCTGGCGGGTAAAAAAGTAGTTGTCCTAGGTGGTCGCCGGACAGGGTGCGAGACGGCGGAGTTCTTGGCCTTGCAGGGTTGCCCCACTACCGTTGTCGCCCGCTCCAGACAATCGGGATTGGCTGGAGGGTCTACAATTCTTCACCGCGGGCCGCTGCTGGCCCGGCTGGCCAGGCTGGAGGTCGAGTTCATCAACGAGCACGATGTCAAAGAGATACAGTCAAAGGGTATAAATCTGGTGGACCGGGAGGGGAAGGAGAGGTTCCTGGAAGCCGATGCTATCGTCCTGAGCCGCGGGGTAACCCCGTCCAGGGAGCTGTCCGACCAGCTACAGGGAGAGGTTTCCGAGCTTTACCTGATTGGAGATGGCTTCGAACCTCGGGACATCGCCTCCGCCATGCTGGAGGGGGCTGTTACCGGTCAGCGAATATAGAATGCAAAAGCTCCCCCACACACCTCATCCCCCCGTGATGATTGCCGGTGGGGCGATTTACCACCGCACAAACATGGGGATGTGACCTGCCCCCAGTAGTTGTACAACTTCTTAAGTCGTTGCCATAGTTAAAATAGTCTCAGGTGCCGACGGGGCGCAGGACGCCGGGGTTGGAGGGCGAGGTGGTCTCTACAGCTACCTTCTTCTCCTCTACCTTGCTTTTCTAACCGGGTACCTGACAAGGGTCTTGGGAACCTTGGCATTAGGACAGGTGACGTATTCCTCCTCATGCATACCGGCAATCTCATAGCCGCTTTCCTGGATGAACCTGTGCAACCTCTCAATGTTAGGCTGCTCCTGGTCATAGGGGCCGAGGTGGAGTATCTCCGCCACGGTGCCGTACTCCCAGGCCTCAATGTTGACGGGCACATCGGGCACCTTCTGGGGCAGGGAGGCGGTATCTTCCGG
>JASLQE010000049.1 GCA_030744635.1 Dehalococcoidia bacterium
CTGAGGACTCTCATTTCATCCGGACCTATTTCAGGGGGGCAGGTAACCACCCAACCACACCCATAATCAGGTCATCCATGCCAATAGTAGCCACAATTTCATACTCCGCGTAGCGCGACAAACCCCTCTCTTCCAGGCTGCGCTACCCGAAATGAGGAACAACCTACACCCTTAGCCTCCTATCTCGGTATAGTAAAGCTGTCCCCTTAGTGGCATCCAACCTACTATATGGACTGGCACAACCAGGCATTAGCTAAAGAACGGCCTCATCTCAGCGCAGGCCTCTTCGGGGCTGCGCAGGGTGCCCGGCTGGTCATGGAGCAGTTCCAAGAAAGAGACATCGCTGATACCCATGGGGGGAAACAGGGTGCGGGGGACGACCCGGGCATGACACCAGAAGCCGCCCTCCGGTTGATACCCGATGTATATGCTCATGTTGAAGCTGCACATATTCCTGTCATCCAAATAGCGAAAGAGGTTGTTGAGCCCGGTACTCAAGTCTTTCAGTACTTCCATAGTGAGGTCATGGACGGTCTCCACGCCCTCAAACACCGCCATCACATCCAGCATCCTGCCCCTGGGGGCAAAGGGCAGCAGCCAGCATACCCTCCCTGAAGTGCCCAGGTAGCGCTCGCCCCGCTCCTTCTCCATTGCCACCAGGTCACTCCAGTAGCTGGTACCGTTCTCCTTCAAGTACTCCCTGGAGGCCCGCAGGAGCTCCCGGTGCCGGTTGGAAGGCCCATAGCTGGCCAGTACCTGCAGGTGCGGGTGAATGATGCTGCCCCCGGAGGGCGGCAGGTGGTTCCAGCTTATGTTGGCGAAGCGTACGGCAGGGTCATACTCCCCCACCCGGGTGAGGTAGCCGACGGAGGCGGCCAGGCCATCGGCCAGCAGCCCCGGGGGCAAATCGGGAAGCTCATAGAAATGCTGGCGGGAAAACAGGCCAATAGCGCAGTGGGGGGCATAGGGCATCATGTTGGGGAACACCCGGGCCTCCCCCCGTTCAATGCGGCCCTCTTTGATGAAGCGCTCCGGGAACCGAGGCGTCATCTGGTCTATGCTTTCGGGGCAGAACGGGCAGCCCAGCTTCAGGCTCTTCTCCACCACCGATGAAAGGTCGGCCTTGGACAGCCCGGGCAGGTAGGAGCGGAATTGAGACCCATAGATGTTGGTGACCTCGCCGGTGAGGGGGTCAAAGCGGGCCTCCAGCGATATGGGACTCTCGGCGAAGTCCTGTCTCGGGTCCAGATAAGTAAACTCGTAATTGGTCTTCTTGAACTCTACGGGCACAGTTATTTCTCCTCAGACAAAGCTAAATATCCGGCAAACACCTCCGCGGCCCCCACCCGTTAGTGGAGCCACAGTTACGCATGGGCAGCCCCAGGCTTTACTGGTTCAGGAACTTCCAACCGGCCAGGATATCCCGGGCGCCGCCGATTATGCCATCCACGAACTCCTTGACCGTGGGTATCTGGTCAATATAGGTCACGGCGAAGGACATCAGGCTGCTTATGCGGTCGTAGTCCTCGTTCCACATCTCCGGGGCCAGCATCCAGTCATCGTGCTTCAGCATCACCCGTTCCAGGGCAGTCAGCCACTTTTCCAGGGGCATCTCGTCTCGCTTGCTCATGACGGCTTCGAAGTCCTTGGGGTTGGGTGGTGCCAGCACCGTATTCCGCAGGTAAGGGTTATCCGGGTCCGTCTCCACCATCCTCTGCTTGAAGCGCTCGGAGATGGGGCACTCCTGGGTGGCCATGAAGGCCGTGCCCATCATCACCCCCTCGGCACCCAATCCAAGGGCACCCAGGAAGGTGCGGGCGTCCCCTATGCCACCCGCCGCTATTACAGGGACCTTTAGCTGTCTGGCCGCCCAGGCGATGGTGGTCATAGTGGGAAGCTGGGCGGCATTCTTGAAGCCGATGCCCTCCAACCCCACCAGGATTAGAGCGTCCGCCCCCTGCTGCTCCGCGTGCAGGGCATGCTTGATGGTAGCGGTCTTATGCACCCACTTCCGCCCGGCGTCCTTGACCCGCTTGCCTATGACATCCGCATTGAACACGGCCGTCTCTATCACCTCCACACCCTCCTCCAGGCACACCTCCAGCATCTCGTCTATATAGGGGCACATGCCGACTGTGATATTCACGCTGAAAGGTTTGCCCGTGGCATCCCGGCACCGGCGGATGTCATCCCGCAGCTTATCGGGGGTCAGAGAGACTGCGGCAGTCAGGCACCCGTGAGCACCCGCATTGCTGACGGCGGCGGCGAACTTCCAGTTCCCTATACGGCTCAACGCACCCTGAATAATGGGGTACTCGCAGTCTAGCAGCTCGGTTATCCTCGTTTCCCATCGCATTTCCGTTTCCTCCTTGTTCCATCCAGCAGCCGGGGGGTGGGGGGAGATGATGACACCTTCGCCCCAATTCTAAGCTGACAGCGGCCAGCTTTCAAGAACTGGACAATGCCTGGAGCATCTTCTGCCTCTGGTGCTGTTGTGCTAAACTTATCCCCACGAGGGAGGTGGCACATGCTCATCAAAGATACCAACTGGCAGCGGGAGGTAGATGTGGTGGTGGTGGGTTTCGGTGGCGCCGGTGCCCCCGCGGCCATCACGGCCCACGACCAGGGCGCTAAAGTGCTGATAGTGGAAAAGCAGCCCCAGTGCAGCCACCACAACAATACGGATATGTCCGGCGGTGGCTTTATCAATGTCAATGACCCCGAGAAAGCCGTGCGCTATATAGAGTCCTTCTACAAGGTCGATGATGACCTCTACTGGACCGACCCCGAGGTAATCCGGGTGTGGGCGGAGTACGTCTCCCACAACCGGGAGTGGATAGAGTCACTGGGGGGCAAGGTGCGCTTCTTCCACTCCGGAGGGGAGCAGCCCGGCCCCGGCTCCGAGTGCATAGACATGTATTTCTACCGGGGGTGGGGCTGGGGGCTGATGAAGTTCTTAAAGCAGCAGGTGGCCGACCGGAACATCCCGGTGATGTACGACACCCCAGCCAAAAAACTGCTCACCAACGATAACGGTGAGGTGCTTGGGGTCCGGGTAGCGCAGGGTGACGAGGGTGGAGGGCAGACGGTGGACATCCGCGCCCGAAGGGCAGTCATCATGACCCTGGGAGGCTTCGAGTTCGATGAGGAGATGAAGCTCAACTACCTGAAGGTCTACCCCACGCACTTCTACGGCACCCCCGCCAACAGCGGCGACGGCCACCGCATGGTGATGGAACTGGGTGCTGACCTCTGGCACATGAACTCCTGCTCCGCCCGCCTGGTGGGCAAGTTCCCGGACTTCCCCATATCCTTCACCATGGACTTAGGCGGCAAGAACTGGCTACTCCGCCAGATAAGCGGTAAAGAGACAGAGGATGTCTGCGGCTATATCATGGTGGACCGGGACGCCAAACGGTTCACCAGTGAGAACTTCAAAATGCACACTCTCTACTATGAGCTTACGGTCTATGACAGCCACCGCCGCCTCCACCCCCGCGTGCCCTCCTTCTGGATTTTCGACCATAAGCGCATAGACTCCGGCCCCTTACCCATCCTTATGGCCGGCCCCTCGGGCCCGGTGCGCCTCTATACGTGGAGCAACGATAACAGCACCGAGATTGCTAAAGGGTGGATAGTAAAGGCCGATACGGTAGCCGAGCTGGCCCGCAAGCTGGAGCTGGACCCTGATACCCTGGAGCAGACGGTCACTAGCTACAACGGCTACTGCCAGCAGGGCCATGACCCGGAGTTCGACCGCAAGCCTTCGGACCTGGTACCCATCAGCAACCCTCCCTACTATGCGGTGAAGATGTGGCCCGGCGGCCCCAACACCCAGGGCGGCCCCAAGCGTAACCACCGCGCCCAGATTCTCAATGTGGATGGGGACCCCATCGCCCGCCTGTACGCCGCCGGGGAGTTCGGCTCGGTGTACGGTATGCTCTATCCCTCCGGGGGGGGCAACATCGCTGAGTGCATCGCCTTCGGCCGCATCGCCGGGGAGCACGCCGCCCGGGAGGAGCCGGGGCGCTGAATGAAGGGGCCGCTGAGGAGGGGTTTTCATTCTCATCCACACACCCAATCAAGGGAAAACTTGGGAGCCTTTCTTGCACAGCTAGCTACGCCCCCCGGGTTTTTGTCCTAGTGGGGTGGACACAGAACGGTTGACTACCTGAATGCGTACCGCGGACTTTGACTACGAGCTGCCCCCGGGGCTTATTGCCCAGTCCCCCACCCAACCCCGTGACAGCTCCCGTCTGATGGTGCTCCACCGGCAAACCGGCACCATAGAGCACCGCCGCTTCGGGGACATCGGGGACTACCTGCGGCCCGGCGATGTGTTAGTGCTCAACGATACTAGGGTCATCCCCGCCCGGCTTCTGGGCAACAAGGAGACCGGCGGCCAGGTGGAGGTGCTGCTGCTGCACCGGGAGCAGGCGGGGTGGAGGGCGCTGGTGCGCCCCGGCAAACGGCTGGAGGTCGGCACCCGCCTCACCCTGGGGGAGGGCGACCATACCGTCTCCGCCGTGGTGGTGGAGCGGGGGGAGGACGGCAGCCGCCTGCTGACCTTCGATGATGAGGCCCACCTGCCCAAAGCGGGTGAGGTACCCCTGCCCCCCTACATCCACACCCCCCTGGAGGACCCAGAGCGCTACCAGACCGTATACGCCCGGCAACCGGGCAGCGCCGCCGCCCCCACCGCCGGGCTCCACTTCACCCCAGAGTTGCTCGAGGCACTACAGGAACAAGGGGTGGGCGTAGTTTATGTCACCTTGAACATCGGGCTGGACACCTTCCAGCCGGTGCGGGAGTCGGACCCCACCCACCACACCATACACCGGGAGTATGTCCAGCTCAGCCCGGAGGCCGTCGGCGGCCTCAACAGGGCCAGGCAGGCCCACGGCCGCATTGTAGCCGTGGGCACCACCGGCGTGCGGGTATTGGAGCAGGGTTGCCGCGAAGGTGTGTTTGAGTCTTTCCACGGCTGGTGCGGCCTGTATATACTGCCGGGGCACCGCTTCCGGGGAGTGGATGTGCTGCTAACCAACTTCCACCTGCCCCGCTCCACCACCCTCCTGCTGACGGCGGCCTTCGCCGGCCGCGAGCGGCTACTCTCCGCCTATCAGGAGGCAATCGAGCAGGGCTACCGTTTCTACTCCTTCGGGGACGGGTTGCTGGCGCTGTAGCAAGCTACCAGAAGTCAGGATAGGTTGAAGAACCAATACTTTGGAGATAAGAGAGACTACTTCAAGTACGATTTAATGATCTCGTTTGCGGAAGCTCTTTCGGGCATAGAACGATTCACATTCATCCCAATGTTAACGCCAAATGATGGTTCGTGCGATGGCCAGCAAACGGCCTATCCACAAGGTGTTGGTGATGCCGCTCTGTATAAGTTCCTCCGGCAGTGCGCAACCCAAGAGCGTCGAAGTATAATCCATCTGCGTGATTTCCTTATTGGGCAATTTCGCTTTGAGTATTGCCACTACCACGATGAAAGCTACTTCCGTCATGCCGAACGCGGCGCGTATTTTCAGAATGTACCGAACGAGTACCTGCAAAAGGCAGTCACACTAGTCTACCCAGATAACGGCCTAGAGGTCAGATCGATGAGACCCCGCACTGGGCACAAGTATATCCGATATGACGAAGTCAACAAAATATTCCTGCGGATGAGTCGGACATCTATCTTAGTAATCTTTCAGTATTTCCCTCTTGTACAACGCCAGCCTTATTTGAGGAGGCGCTTCCAGGAACTACACTCCGTTATTCAATGTCCATTCCCCATGGCAATAAGTGACAATGAGGTAACCTTGATCATACTTGCAAAGTCCAACGAAAGCCGTACAAGGGTTTTACAACTGATGAACGACTACACGTCAAAAAACGAGAGGCTTTGGGTGTTTGATGGTTTTGTCGATCCCATAGTTAGCCCCATTTAGCAAGATTTCGTGTCATAGCCGCAGCATCACTTGCACTATGCTAAACTGATAGCGGATTTGGCGAAAAAGGAGTCTCTGTGAGCAGGTTTAGCAGGCACCTAAGGAGGAGGCTGGTGGCCGGGCTGTTGGTGGCCATGCCCCTGGTCATCACCTATTTGGTCCTGGCATGGCTGTTCCGCTTCGCCGATGGCCTGCTCCGCCCATCCTTTGAATTGGCCACCGGCTGGAGCCTGCCCGGGGTGGGGCTGGCGGGCGTCCTGCTGATAGTCTACCTCCTGGGGTTTCTGGGCACCAATGTGTTGGGACGGTGGCTGCTCCACCTTATGGACGCCGTCCTCAGCCGCACCCCCATAATCAGCATGGTGTACCGGGCCACCAAACAGGTGGTGGACGCCTTCCGGGTCTCTCAGGAAAGCCCCTTCAAAAGGGTGGTGCTGGTGGAGTACCCCCGCAGAGGGGCATGGACCGTGGCCTTCGCCACCGGCCCCATATTGGAGGTCAACGAGGAGCGTATGCAGCCCATATTTGTCCCCACCACCCCCAACCCCACCTCCGGCTACATGCTCCTCTTCCCCGAGGCCGATATCCGCCCCACCGACATGAGCACCGATGAGGCCTTCCGCATGGTCGTCTCCGGCGGCTTCGCCGCACCGGACACCATCGGCCCCCCTTCTGATACAATGGAGTAAATGAGGCCTCAACACATAGGCCTATTGCTGCCAGTGTTGTCTGGTATCCTATTGTTTGTCGCCGCCTGCGCCCAGGCCACCCCCACTCCCCCACCCACTCCGGAGCCGACTGCAGTGGACTACTCCCGCCCCGGTCTACTGGTAACCACCCAGTGGCTGGAGGAGCGCCTGGGGTCTCCAGACTTCGTTCTCCTGGACGCCCGCTCCGCTGAGAGATACGGGCGGGGCCATATCCCCGGGGCGGTGCTCATCGACGAGGCCCTGACCTGGGAGCCGGAAAGCCAGGTCAATCGCATCGTAGGTCCGCCGGATGTTACCAAGGAGGTGTTAGAATCCCTGGGTGTGAGCGATGAAAGCCAGGTGGTGATATACGACGATTCCGGGGGCCTGTGGGCGGCCCGCATCTTCTGGATGCTGGACTACTACGGCCTACAGCGCATCGCCATTCTCAACGGCGGCTTCCCCAAGTGGAAAACTGGAGACCGTGCGGTGACGGCGGATGTGCCCCAGGTGTCCAGGGGCAACTTCAATCCCGTGGCCCAACCCGAAAAGCTGGCTACCCAGGACTACATTCTGGAGCGGCTGGATGATGTGAATGTGGGTATCTGCGACACCCGCTCCCAGGCCGAGTATGAGGGCACGGATGTCCGTTCTCAGAGGGGAGGCCACATCCCCGGGTCACAAAATGTGGAGTGGCTGGTCAACCTGAACCCAGACGGCACATTCAAGCCTCAGCCAGAGCTGGAGCACCTCTATGCCGCCGCCGGCCTCAACCCGGACAAGGAGGTCATCCCCCTGTGCCAGACGGGGGTTAGGTCGGCCCACACCTACTTCACCCTGCGGCTCATCGGCTACCCTCAGGTGCGTCTCTATGACGCCTCCTGGGAGGAGTGGGGCAACGACCCCTCCACCCCGGTGAAGACAGGGCCTGGTAAGCCTGGCCGGCCGCTGCATCGTCATCACTGATGCCGTACGCCTACGGAAGATAGCCGGCGGCTAACACCCGGCCCCCCGGGTTAATTACGCCGAGGACCTCAGTCCAGCCCGGCCAGATGGCGGACCAGGTCCTTCCGGTACTCCAGGTCATACTGGCTGCGTATACCTATCATCTCCATCACCGGGGAGCCGCCGCCGTGCACACCGGCGTACTGCATTACCCCTCCGTAGGCGGAGCAGGAGAAATCGGATACGAACCGGAAGAGCCGGTGCACATTCTCCGGCGATACCCCCGGACGCCGCATAACATATTTCTCCAGGAGACCGGCAGTCTCAGGGTTAATCCAGTCCTCCTCCGGGGGCAGGGTAGCCGGAAGCCCGCCCGATGTGGAGTTCAGGATGTCGTATTCGTGGTAGATATTCTTGCCCGCCAGGTAGCGTCCCGTGTTGGAGTAGAGAAAAGCCGGCTCGTAGATTCCGGAGGCGGTAACATTGCCACGCACCGAGGCCGCAATACCCGATGCGTATACCAGCTCAGCGATAATCATAAGCTCTGTAATCTCGTCCCGGATGTGAGCGGCGTTACCCACACCGTTGTAATCGGCCACCAGCGCGGTGGCACCCATGATGATATCCGTCACCGCCGGCTTGCAGCCGCAGTAGGTGTGCCGGTGGTAGTTGGCGAACAGAAGCGCCAGCCTCCCGGCATTCTCCCACTCCCCACACATAAAGACCCGCTCCCACGGGACAAAGACATCGTCAAAGATGGTCAACGAGTCTGCAATCCCAAAGGTGTTAAAGGGTGCCTTGAACTGCTCCCTGGGGCGGGGTGCGGTGGCCCGGCTCACCAGTTTCACCCCCGGAGT
>JASLQE010000050.1 GCA_030744635.1 Dehalococcoidia bacterium
TCCCCAGGTGCTGAGGAACAGCATCATCGGCGGGTTGGAGATACGAAGGCCCAAAGGCCCGGCGGAGAACCTGATTATTATTGGCTGCGCCTGTTTCGGCACCGCTCTGCCCGTCCACTCCTACTTTCAATTGCTGGAAGAACTTGATATCAACTATACGGTGCTGCGCAAGGAGTATTGCTGCGGCGCGCCCCTGATTTTGGGGGCACTGCAGGCCGGTGAGGACCGGAAGACCTATGATGACTTCAGCCGTGAGTTCATCGGTCTGAATATTGACTAGGCCAGGGAAGCCGGATGCAAACGAATGGTGCATCTGTGTGTCTGGTGCGCTTATTTGTCCAGGCGGTTCTTCCCCAATTCGGACATTGAGCAGGTCTACGCCCCGGACATTCTGTTGGGGCCGCTGCGGGAAAGGAGCCTGAGGCTACCCGACACCTCCATCGGCTACTTCCCTGGCGGCCAGCACCGGAGCTGGCTCTATGCTCCGGACAGGGACTTTGAGTTCAGCTGGCCGGAATACCGGGATTTGCTCGATACGGTGGACGGCATACGGGTGGTTGATATACCCAAGTACTGCTGTGTAGTAGCTCCCGATGCCATTTTCAACTGGGCGCGGAAGAACCAGGCGAGCAGGCTGGTAACCCCGTGCCTGTCATGCTACGGCGGCCTCAACCGTAGGGCGCCGGACGGGATGCAGGTGGACTCTATTTATGACCTGCTGCTGGAGGCTGTAGCAGCCGGCGGATAGACGCCACAAGTACACCGACCGGACTATTGTTTTACTACGAATGTTGAAAAAAGCTGTCGCCGGCCAGCGTCGGAGTGGATAGACAGAGAAGTGGCGGGGCTATGCTCACCGCAGGCGGCGCAGGTCACGGCGTGAGAGGCCTATGAGTATGGCGACGGCCAGCACGGCCACGCCGCTCCACATCAATGCCCGCCCCACCCCCATAAACTCGGCTACCGCACCCACCGGTACCGTGCCCACCGAGTTCATGGCGAAGGTGAGCATGAAGAAGCTGAGGACCCGGCCTCGGAACTCGTTGCTCACCGAGGTCTGTATGAGGATGTTGTTCAGGGTCATGAACCCGGTGCTGGTCAGCCCCAGCAGCAGCAATAGCGGTATGGCCATGGTGAGGCTGGTGGACAGTGAGAATACGATGAGCCCCACCCCCCAGCCCGCCGCTGCCATCAATAGCAGCAACCCCTTTCTGCCCGAGCTACCCAGGGAGGCTATGGAAAGGCTGCCTACGATGGCCCCTAACCCCACCGCGCTCATCAGCATCCCGTAGCCCGCGGGGCCCTGTTTCAGCGCCTCCACGGCGAACGCCGGCATCAGGTTGCGGAACGGCAACCCCAGAAACAGGGTGGCCAGGGCCATGACCAGCAGCCAGAACACCAGCCGGTTGTTCCAGACATACTTGAAACCATTGGTGATGTCCTGAGCTGGAGATGAGGTTGTCGCGGGCCGGGCGGGAGGCTCTTGCGTGCGCAAAACAACGACAAGAATCGAGACCCCAAAACCAAGGGCGATGAGGTAGTACATCCAGTCCACCCCTATGGTGCTGATGAGGACACCGGCCAGGGCGGGGGCGATAAGACGCATGGAGTTCATGGCCCCGGAGTTCAAGGCGACGGCGTTGGCGATGTGTTCCGGCCCCGCAAGCTCAAAGATGAACGACTGGCGGCTGGGCATGTGCAGGCCGATAGCGGTCCCGGCTACCACACCGCTTACTATGAGGTGCCAGAAGGCGATGTGCCCCGTTGCCACCAGAAGGCCGATGACCACGGCCCCCAGTGCTGAGACCGCTTGCATGCTAATCATGATACCCCGACGGCTCATTCGGTCGGCGGCAACGCCGCCCGGCAGGGAGAAAAGCAGCATGGGCAGCCCCCACGAAGCTACTGCAATACCCACGGCCAGGGGTGATTCGGTAAGCTCGTAGGCCAGCCAGCCCCGGACCACCTGCTGTCCCTGGAAGGACAGGCCGCTGGTCAGGATGCTGACCATAAACCAGCGGTAACCCGGGAGTGAAAGGGCCTGAAAGGTACGCAACGGGGACTATATACTTGACACGGACGGTGGTCTTGGAGCACCTAAAGGAAGGTGCCCGAACGCTCTATCGTGGGTTCCTATCACGAGATCAGCACAAAGCACTTAGATGCTACCTTGACGAACTGGAACGGCGTTACAATAACCGTGATAACCCCTTCCTGTTTCGTGATACGCTATTGAAGCTTATCCAGTCTGAGAATCTCCCGTATCAGGAAGTTGTAGCCGATGGCGTATCTCCCTGAGACGGGCCAAACGTCTATCCACAGAAATACGTATGGCGGCGGCATCAGTTCCCCACCCGTGGTAACGCAACTTCTCATCATATGTCATAGCCCCTTGGTCACCCGTGATATGCTTAGCATGTTCAGGCATTACATCCCAAACAAGCTTGCTCACATTGTCTAACCATTTGCGAACGCTAAATCCACGTTGCCCTCAATGGGAAGTGTCCCACCGCATACGCATCTTATCACATAAGTCGTCTACCTCCTGAATAAGAGCGTTAAGCACCTCCACTGCATTCGCATGGAGACTTGCCTTGCCGCCACCAGGAGGGCCAGCAGGACCAACAGTTCCAGTAGGCCCCGTAGTTCCAACAGGCCCAGGACGACCGGTAGCCCCAAGAGGGCTAACTCGGGCTGGCTCTGCCTTCAAGAGCGCCCATGTCACGAGACCGATGCCCCCCAATAGTAATGCCAAGTACCCGATTGGCTCAGTAAAATACCCAAAGATAGTGGGTATCTTATCTAAGAGGAATTCCACCGTATCCCAGTTTCCAATCCAACGCCAAACAACACCCAAGATTGATAGCAAAGTTGCGACGAACCCCAGAATTGCCTTGGGGGTTTTGAGCCGACTGAGACGCTCCTTGGTAGCAACCCCCCGATTCTACCACACCGTGTGTGGTATATAAGCCCAGAATAATCGTTGTTGAACCACCTCTGTGTTGCTACATTCCGGGGTGGGGCTGCAATGCCGGCGTAGTGGGAGCGTCGCTGTCCGGCGAGTTCGCGGGCACGGTCCTACCGGTAGAAGTTGACCATGTGGGCTATGCCGTCGGCCATGGTGAAGCGGGGCTCCCAGCCCAAGTCGCGCCTGAAGGTGTAGCCATCCAGGTGGCCGGGAAGGCCGGGGTCCGGGTAGCCCTCATCGAAGGTCACCGGGGAGCCCGGGAAATAGCCCAGCACCATGTCCACCACCTCGCGGGTGGTCTTCACCTCGCCGCTGAGGGTGTAGGCCAGCTCACCGGTGCGGGGTGTGGTGGTCGTCAGCACCACCGCCTCCGCAATATCCTCCACATGGAGCCAGCTGGAGAGCTGCTGGCCGGTGGGTGCCTGGGCGGGGCGGCCCTGCGCTAGGTCCATGACCAGGCGGGTGAGGAAGCTGGACCACCCCCTCACCGCCCCCGGGCCGTAGACCACCGGGAACCGTAGTCCCACAGGCTCCAGGCCGTAGCTGCGGGAATAGCGTCGGGCCACCACCTCGTTCACCACTTTGCAGGCCCCGTAGATAACGGTGGGGTCGTAGGCGGCATCGCTGGCCACCACATTACCGGCGTCGTAGCTGCGGGGGCCGAATACGGCTATGGAACTGGCCCACACCACCCGGTGTGCTCCCCACTCGCAGGCGGCCTCGAAGACATTGTTGGTGCCCTCGCAGTTGACCTTGGTGGCCAGGGTGGGGTTGAACTCCGTGTCCCGGCCGAGCATATAGGCCAGGTGGATGACCTTCTGCACCCCTCGTCCCCTGCCGGCCCTCAGAAGCTGGCCCAGGTCAATCACATCCCCCTGCACCACCTTTACCGCCGCCATGTTTTTATGGCCTACGACGTGCTCCAGATAGGCGGGGTTGGGGGCCAGGTCATAAGATACGGCGCTGTCGCCTCGCTCCGTAAGCTGCTTGATGACATGGGCACCGATAAACCCCGTGCCCCCCGTGACCAGATAGACCATGTTTCCCTCCCTGCGGGGTGTTCCGGTTACTCAGGTTCTTCGTTAGGTAGTGATGGTGCGGGCAGCACCACCGGTGAGGATGTCCCCGCCGACGGCCGCGAAAGCAGCGCCTTGTGCCACTGCTGAAGCCTGGACTTGGAGGCCCTGGAGATGAATCCCCGCACCCCGGCCTCGGCCAGCCTGCCCACCTCCTCGCCGCTCAGCTCCGAGGATACCCATGCCAGCAGGGGTTTTCCCAGCAGAGCCGACAGGCGGTGGCAGTCCATCAGGTAGCGGATGCTCAGCGGGGAACTCTGTAGGTCCAGTGCGGCGGCATCGGACACATTTCCCAGGGCCCTTATATGGCTATCGGGGAGGTCTGGGTTGACCATGAGCAGCTTGCCCATACCGGTGTCCAGGGCCACCGCCGGGGACTCCAGGGAGGCGAGCAATACGAAATCGCAGCCCAGCTCCTTCAGCTGGGAAGCCTCCTGTGGGTTCAATTCGTCTATGAAAACCCCCCAGGGGGCGTCCCCGGTGGGAGGGGTTAGCTGCTCCAGAGGCTTACCGGTGTTTTCTACCAGCGCCGCACCGGCCCCCTCGGGGGCTGCCTTCCCCGGCCCCAATGTGGGGATGAGAAGCACGGGTGGCTCCTGAGGTGTGGTGTGGGGCTGGAAACCCAGGGGTGACGCGGTCCCTTTTGAAAGCCGCTTCAGCTTTTCAGTGAGTTGGCTCATGGTCTCTTTCCCAGGTCAGCGGTGGGGGGTAGCCCCGATATTGGAGATTTTTGATTCGGGGTGCCGTCCATCTGGCCCGGTATCACCAGCCACGCCTTTAAAACATGTCCTTGGTGATTTAGTGACATGGTGTATCTATCATGCCAGCCCGTGCTGGGGGGTGTCAATCAGCCAGGAAGCGCATTGGTCGCTTGGCCCATAATAAACCTCTGGCCGTTCCCCTTGGTGTCTCTTGGAGAAATACCGGAACCGGTGCATACGGGTGTCATAGAAAGGGTAGTCGACTACGATATCTTGCCATGGCTTGTGAAAGTTGACGACACATAGCCCTCGCAGTTGAAACTGGTAATAATACAGTGCGGATAGCGAATGGACACCGCCCTATGGGGAAGATGGGGAAGAGGATGCCCAGGGGCAAAGACTGTCCTGGTTGGGTTCCTTTTGGTATCGCTGCTCTGCAGTGGCTATGGCTTCTTGGAGCGGGACGATGGGCTTCACCACTACCGTGTTCCATTTCCATAAGCCCAAGCTCCATGACTATTGTGTTGACCCCCCCCCTGGGCGGAAGCGCCGTGTGCCGTCATAACCTGGCCCAATTTCTGCATCCCTTGCGACATCTTCTCCCTTAGCGCTGGAACGGCTGCAGGGCATGTTTCCGGACTATGGGTTGCCACGACCATGTGAAGCAATCGCCACCTCATTTGCTCACAATATGGTGGCAGGATGATAGCATAAGATTGCCTGAAATAACAATCCCTTTGTCACATTAACCGCAGGTTAAAACCTGCCCGCTTCTTTTTCTGTTTTGTGCTCCCTTGTCAGGGATACTGTCGGATAGCATAGATGAGATGTGGCGGCGTTATGGAATTGCGGGATTGTGCTGTCTGTGGCCTGGCGGGGGGGCGCTGTGGATTCAGGCGGACTATGCGCGTATAAATCTGACCAGCGATATCTCCTCCGTAACATCGTCAAAGACCGCTTCCACCGGCATGTCACAGGAGATGTCTTCGTTCGCGGTGCCGACGATGTTGGAGACTATTTTAGGCCCTTCCTCTAACTCTACCACGGCCACATTGTAGGGCAGGTCGTCCCTGAAGGCGGGGAAGTAGAGGTAGTGGAAGACAACCCAGGACCATACTTTGCCTTTCCCCGAGGCCCGCGTCCATTCATAAGAGCCGGAAAGGCACCGGGGACAGGTGGCATATGGTGGATACCAGATATACCCGCAGCCGTTGCACCTCTGGAGCATAAGCTCATGCCGTCTGGCGGCCTCCCAGAAAGGGCGGGACAACCTGGTGATTCTGGGCAGCGGCTTTTTAAATTCAGTCACGGGGGTCTACCTCCTGTAGATGTGGCCGGTGATGATATCAGGTATGATGGCATACTGGATGGTGCGGCAGTCTTTGATCTGACGCTCCCCGCACTCGCCGCGCAGCTGTCGGACCGCCTCCACCTGGAACGCCCAGCCCTGCATATAGCTCTCCGATAGATGGCCGCCGTTGGGATTAACGGGCAGCTCGCCCCCTATGGAGATGCGTCCCCCCTGGACGAAGTCCAGCCCCTCCCCCACCGGGCAAAACCCGAAGCCCTCCAGGCAGAAGACTATGGCGGGCGAGAAGTGGTCGTATATCATAAAGCAGTCCACATCCTGGCGCGTGATATCCGCCGCCGGATACAGTCGCTGGGACACCGAGCCCATAGCGGCATAGGCGAAATCATCGCTGACATACTGGGTACGGGCAATAGATGTGCAGTTAGCCATGGCGGAGATGTA
>JASLQE010000051.1 GCA_030744635.1 Dehalococcoidia bacterium
GGCCCTGATTACGCCCCCGGTGGGCGTCAATTGCTTCATCATAGCCGGCATCGGCAAAGACTACGGGCTGAGCCTGGAGGACACCTTCCGGGGGATACTGCCCTATGTCGGCCTGGTCCTGCTGGCCGCCGCCCTCATCACCGCCTTCCCAGAGATTGCCCTGTGGCTCCCGGAGACGATGCGGTAGCTGCCTAAGGGCTGTAGCCGGACAGCTCCGCCAGGGACCGCAAGGGAAACGCCCCCTCGTAGAACCTTCCACCAATCTCCCATGTCGGGTAGCCACGGATACCCTTCGCCTCGCACAGTCTTGGGGTGCCCCCCTTGCCCCGGGGGTCACACTCCACATAGTTGATGTAATCAAATGCCTCCCCAAACCACTCCTTCTGGTCCTCGCAGTGAGGGCACCAGTAGGCACCGTACATCATCGCCCCGGTAGCCGTGAGGTGTTGGGCCAGTGCGGTGGGGAAGTCATCGGCGGCGGTCTCCTGCTGTGTAGAGGAGGAAGAAAAGGTGGGGGCCAGTGATGCCCCCAGCACCACCACCACGGCCAGCCCCAGGCTCAGAACCCCCAAGCGCCCCGGCGGTGTGCCAAGAAAGGCCGCTTTAGATGCCAGCACCACGGCCAGGATAGCCGATATCGCCACCGCCGAGACCACGCAGTAAGGGCAGAAGGCCTTTATGACCCACCATTGCAGGTATACCAGGTATAGGGTGAAGCTGAACCCGGCTACCACTGTCAGGTGCAGCGCCAGCCGCCGGGCCTCTCCCAGGCCCGGCCACAGTACCAGAAGCAGGATGAGCCCGTAGCCCGCCAGCCCCAACAGCGACACCGGTATCCCCAGCAGGGTGGAGTACGGGCTGGCATCCACCTGGGCACAACCCGAGCCCTGGGGGCAGAATGCGGCCCCTGGGCCGCTGTAGTGTAGAACACTCAGCCAAGCTGATACCGCTATCCCCACGCCAGCCAGACCGGTCAGGGGCTTAACCGGAAGCGGACGCATCGCCGGTTGAGACCTGCGGATGCGTGACACGGCCTACTCCAGGCGGACCAGCCCCAGACGCTCCAGGAAGGACTCCAACTGGTCGGTGACCTGGGAATGGGATAAATCCCGGGGGTCGCCGTTACTGGCCTCATAGGTTACGGTGGGGATGCCGGCCTTTTCCAAGGCCTGTCGGGCCTCCAGGACCCCCGCCCCCTGGCTGTGGCAGCCGATATCCATGTGCAGTACCGCACCGTCACAGTGCCACTCCTGGGCGCGGTGCACATACTCCCCCGCTTTCTCCTCCAGCTTCTGGCAGCGGTAGATTGGGCTGTGCTCTACATAGCACCGGGCCAGCAGCCGCAAGGCGTCCTCCCGGTTGCGGAGGGTCAGCCCCAGGTCACCGAAGCGAGGGCCCACGGTCCACCGCCCACTTTCGTCAATGTTCCACAATCCCTGGCAGAAGGTAACAAATCCGGCCACCAAGACGGCCCCATAGCGCCGGGCCAGTCTGTGTATAAAGCCCTCATCATAATACATGGGCTCGCCCTCGTGTGTAAGCCGGCAGGTCTCCACGCCGTGGGCGGCAATGCCATCCGCCATCCGGGCGTTCATCTCATCCAGCACCATCTGGAAAAAGTCCACCACACTGCGTTCATGGCCGCCCACAATGGACAGGATTTCCAGGGCCCCCATCATCCGCACATCCGCCGGAGCGGGGATCGCCTGGTTGACCAGGCAGATTCGCGCCCAGAGGGCGGCATGCTCCCACCAGTTCTCCACGGCAGTGGCCAGCCACTCGTCATGGTACTCCCGGCCGGTCACCTTGGCCATCCAGTCCACGGCGTCGGCCATCTGGGCCACCACATAGTTTATCGCCGCCCCCCCGCCCTGCTGGGGTATGTCCAGGACCTTGTGGGGCACGCCCAGTGTCTCCGATGCTATCTGTGCCATCTTACCCACGGAGTGGCAGAACTGGGCCTCCAGAACAAAGTCCACCGGGCTGCGTGCGCCGGATACGGGGTCCACCGTTGTCAGTCCCAGAGCCATCTCCCCCAGGTAGTGGTGCATAGAGGAACACATCTCCCCGCGGGGGAACCCCCTGGCATCCGCCGCCTGGTGGTAGCTGAGAAGCGTATCGGGCTCCCGCATGGCTTTGCTGAAGTATGGCCCATAGAGGCGGCGGCCAAATATGCCCAGCCCCGCCACCAGGGGGTGGGCTACGTTTTGAGTGGCAACAGCTAAGCCGCCCATCTCCTTGGCCCCCCACGAGCGCTTGAACAGCTCACGCCGGAGCTCCTTCATTTTCTGCCAGCACT
>JASLQE010000052.1 GCA_030744635.1 Dehalococcoidia bacterium
GAAAGCTAACACCGTGTCGCACGGGTCAGAGCACTCTCCCCGGGGGCCGGCTGGCATACCGCGGCCCTCGCCACTGGCGGTGCTGGTAGTGGTGCTGGCCCGTTGGCGACTGATAGTACTGCCGCTGACAGCACTGCTTACCATCGTGGCCGCCTACTACGCCCTTCAGATGGAGGCTACCTTCGATGTAGAGGAGTTCTTCAGTAGCGATTCCGACTTGGCCATAGGTCTGGAAAAGGTGAGTGAGCATGTGGGTGATTCGGGAGGTGAACCCGCTTTGGTCTACATCCGGGGTGACCTGGCCAACCCCGCGGCACTGTTGGCCATACAGCGGTTCGTAGAGCGTATGGCGGACAATCCGTATGTTGCCAAGAATGCGGACGGCCAGGCCACCATGCCAGCCAGGACCATCTTCTCAGTCCTGGACCAGGTAACAAGCTCCCCTTACGCCCGAACCCAGATAGAGCAGGTCTCCGGGATATCAATGACAGCCGAAGACGGCACTAACACCTTTAGCCATGGGGGACAGGAGCTATTTTGGCCGGGCTCACGGGAGCAGCTTACCGCTATATATGACTACATCTCGATAAACGGGATACCCAAGAACCCCAATCAGAACATCTACGATGCCCTTGAAGTAAAGGAAACGCTATTCCATGATTCAACAGGTACGCTGGAGGATGCCACCAGTATCATGCTGGGCATCCCCGGCACCCGGGAGCAGACCTATGTCATAGGGTCTCGGGAAGCTATAGACCGGGACATCAGGGAGCTTGAGGCCGAGCCTGCTATATCCTTTGTGGGACTTACCGGCTCCCCCTACACCCGCCAGGCCGGGCTGGACGCCACATCCACTGGCCTGAGGCTGGCCTTCATTATCGCCCTTGTAGCCTGCTTCCTGGCCGCCGTAGCCGCCATGCGCTCACTGCGGTTTGCGGTGGTCACCATCATTCCCATCGGCCTGGTGGTAGCCTGGCTGTATGCTTTCATGTACCTGTTCGGCTTCGGCCTTAACTTCATCACCGCCACCATTGCGGCTGTCTCCATAGGCGTGGGCATAGACTACTCCATCCACATGACCCAGCGCTACCGCGAGGAGCTGCCCCGGGCGGCCGACAAAGTCCAGGCACTGCGTCAGGCGTCCCAGGGTACCGGTATGGCGCTGGTGGCGTCGGCGGCCACCAGTGTCCTGGGTTTTACTATCATGGCCTTTGCCCCCATGCCATTGTTCTCCTCTTACGGCATTCTGACCGCGGTCATGATATTCCTGGCGGCAGCGGCCGCGCTGCTGGTGTTGCCGTCCCTACTGCTGCTGGTGACCACGGCCTCCACGGATAGTTAGCAAGCCGGGCACCGTAATATCCTTTTTAAAGGGAATGCCTTCGGGCAGCAGGTTTCCCTCGGGAAACTATAGCCGGCCAAGCCGTATGTCCAAGTAGTTCCCCAAAGGGAACCCCTGAGGGCAACCACCCATATGTTTGAAAGAATGTGGGCGGCACCCGCATCCCCCCCGGGGTAGGAGGGCGCTTTTGTAGTTATGGCTTCAGATGGAGGCGGCTTTGTGCCACACCGGTGGGATAACGCGAAGGGTGGTAGCCCCTGTTGGGAATGTCTGCTTGACAAAACTATCCCGGCTCTCTATCTTTAGTAGCAATACTTTTTTAGACTTGGAGGTGGCAAGTGCCTGGTGCGTTGGAGGGGATAAAGGTTATTGAGTGGGCGGGGTTCCATAACGGTCCCGCTGCCGGCTACATGTTGGGGGACCTGGGGGCGGAGGTTATCAAGATAGAAGAGCCGGTGAGGGGTGACCCCATGCGGGGCATGACCCAAATGTACGGGGATGCTATGACCCTTGCGGATGGGAGGCTGGCGACCTTTGAGCTGGCTAACCGAAACAAAAGGGGCATCACCGTAGACCTCACCCAGCAGAAGGGGAGGGACATAGTCTATAAGCTGGTGGAGAAGGCTGATGTTTTCTACACCAACTATTATCGCAACAATGTGCTAAAGAGAGTGGGAATGGACTATGACACTATGGTCAAGTACAATCCCAGGCTCATTTACGCCGTCAACAGTGCCTACGGGCTGGAGGGGCCCATGGGCGACGAGCGGGGCTTCGACACCATCGCCCAGGCCCGTACCGGCATGATGTGGATGATGGGAGACCGGGATACGGAGGGCCCCGTGCAGGTGGTGGGGGCACCGTGTGACCAGATGGGCGCAACTATGCTGGCGTATGCTATCCTGGCCGCTTTGCTGGCCCGGGAGCGGCAGGGCATCGCCCAGAAGGTGGAGGTCTCCCTGATGGGGAGCGCCCTGCACCTGCAGGGCATTGGCCTGAATGTGACCTCGCTCCGGGGCCGGGCTCACGCCCGCCACTCACAGAAGCGGGCCCGCAACCCCATGGGCAATCACTACAAGTGCGCTGATGGCAAGTGGCTGCTATTGGCCGAGCCCCAGTCGGACCGCTTTTGGCCTCAGTTCTGCCAGGCGATGGGGCTGGAGGAACTGGAAAACGACCCCCGCTTTACCACCGCTGTGGGGGGCAGGCGTGAACACTACGCCGAGCTTATTGAAATCCTGAACCGGCTCTTCCTGAGCCGTACCCGGGATGAATGGCTGACCCGGTTCGAGGAGAAAGGGGTCGAGTTCGCCTATTCGCCGGTTTTTGACTATAGCGAGGTCATGACGGACTCTCAAGTCCTGCTGAACGATTACCTCACGGACTTTGACCACCCCACACTGGGCAGGGTAAAGTTCCTCAATACGCCCATCAAATTCAGCCGGACCCCATCCGGCCCTGTGCGTGAGGCGCCGGAGCTGGGGCAGCATACTGAAGAGGTGCTCACGGAGTATTTGGATTACTCCTGGGAAGATGTAGCCCAACTCAAAAATGAGGGTGCAATAGGCTGAATATCGGCAAGGAGGCAGAGGCAGTGCCACAAGCGACAAGGGCTCTGGAAGGCGTCAGGGTGATTGACCTCACCCGCACCACGGCCGGGCTTTACGGCGTGACCATTCTGGCGGACATGGGGGCAGATGTTATCAAGGTTGAACCCCGCGAGATAACCCCCCGTACACTGGGCCGGTTCATCGTAACCGGCAGGAACAAGGACGGGGTGGATATGAGGGTGATACAGACCTATCGTAACCGAAAGAGTCTCACTCTGGAGGTGAAGAACCCCGTGGGCCGGGAGGTGTTCTATGACCTGGTGCGCCAGTCCGATGTGGTGTGGGACAACTACCGACCGGGGGTGATGGAGGGGCTGGGTATTGACTACAATACCCTGAGCCAGATAAACCCCCGGATAATCTGCTGCTCTATCACTGGCTTTGGCTCCAGCGGCCAGGATGCCAGGAGGCCCGGCTATGACCCTATTTTGGAGTCTTTGACCGGCCTGATAAGCCTGACCGGGGAGGCGGAGCAGGCGCCGGTTTATCCCGGAACACCCATTGCAGATATGGGGACCGGGATGTACGGCGCACACGGCGTACTGGCGGCCCTTTACCAGCGGCAGCACACCGGCCGGGGGCAGAAGGTGGAGGCTTGCCTGATGGATACTTGCCTCTCCTTCCTCTATCTGGATGCCACCCATTATCTCAACAGCGGCACTCTGCCACAGCCCACCGGCTCCAAGGGCCGGGTAGCCCCGCTTGTAGGCATGTTTCAGACCCAGGACGGCTACGTCGTGAGCTGTGTCCAGTCCCCGGAACAGGTTCTTAACCTGTGCCGTGCCCTGGGGCATGAGGAATGGCTTGAAGACCCCCGCTTTGACACCTCCGTTAGCCGTGCCCAGAACCGGGAGGCGCTCAACAGCCTGGCAGAGGAGGTGTTTCGCACCCGAAGCACCGGTCACTGGGAGGAGGCACTAATCCAGGCCGATGTGCCAGTGGGCCGGGTGAATACCCTTGATCAGGCCTTCGCAGACCCACATATCCAAAGCCGGGGTATGGTGGTCAACACCAGCTACAATGGACAGGACTACAAGGCCATGGGATGTCCCGTTCGCCTTTCCGATAGCCCGCCCCAATACGGCGTCGCCCCTACCTGGGGT
>JASLQE010000053.1 GCA_030744635.1 Dehalococcoidia bacterium
TGGGGTATGGGACGGTATTGGTGGCGGCCATCTTCACCCTGGCCTTGAGGCCCTTTTGGCACAGCCACCGGCGGCAGGTAGCCACCGCCTGGGGAGAGGGGTCACAGGCGTAGGTCTGAAAGCCCTGACCCGCCAGGAAGACGGTGTGACGCCCCGCACCACAGCCGAAGTCCAACGCCCGCCTCTTGCCCTGCCCCCACAGCCGGGGCGACAGTGACGCCACCTGGGGGTCCACCCTCAACCATCGCTCATCGGTGGCGCCCGTTGCCCAGTAGCCATCCCATCCGGTCATTGCCCCCGATGATAGGGGGTGTGGCGGGGGGTGTCAACCACACGGGGTGAGGCGGTTTGGCAAGGAATGGGAGACGTATAGCTTGCCCCGGGGACGGCCAATAGCAACTAAAGACAGCCCCAGCCGTTATTTACATCGGTGAAACGCTTTGTTAAGCTGGGAGGTAACTTATGAAGCGCATTGCACTGCTGCTGATGACGGGAGTCCTGCTGCTATCTGCGGCCTGTGGCGGGGAGGCCACCTCCCCTGAGCCTTCGGTGGCACCGGCTCCCATGCCCGCCCCCGCTGCTCCGGCCATGAAACTCGCGGGCACACCAGTGCCGGCCGGCGGGAGCTTCGCCCAGGGGGATGCTGAAGCCGGTATTGGGAAAGAAAGACTCATCGTTAGCACCGCATCGCTGAGCCTGGTAGTGTCCGACCTGGGCGACGCCCTGAGCCGGATAGAGACCATGGCGGGGCGGCTGGATGGGTTTGTGGTATCCTCCTCCCGCCGCGAGGACAGGGCCGCCTCCATATCCATCAGGGTCCCAGCCGAGCAGTTCACCATGGCCATGGACGAGCTCCGTGACCTGGCGGAGAGGGTGGAGGACGAGAACACCCAGAGCCGGGATGTTACGGAGGAGTATGTGGACCTGGAGTCCCGGCTGCGTAACCTGGAGGCCGGCGAGAAGCAACTGTTGGACTTCATGGAGAAGGCGGAGAAGTTAGAGGATGTGGTCAATGTCTTCCGAGAGCTGTCCTCCGTGAGGGAGAGGATAGAGGTAACCTGGGGCCGCATGCAGTACCTGGAGCGCACCTCGGCCATGTCGCTCATCAATGTGAACCTGAGGCCGGTGTCCAGCCCGGAACCGGTGGTGAAGCCGGGATGGAGCCTCCAGGAGAATATCAAAAGCGCCCTCCGGGGCCTCTCCTCGGTGGGCCAGGGACTCGCCTCAGCGGGTATCTGGCTGCTGGTGCTGTCACCGGTGTGGCTGCCCATACTGCTAATCTCCTTCTTCCTGGGCCGCCGCTTACTGAAGAAGCTATAAAAGGAGGTGGAAATTGATAGACTACAGCCGTTTCAAGTACGTCAAGGTGGACAAGGCCGATGGTATCTGTACCATCACCCTGAATCGCCCTGAGGCCCTCAACTCCTTCGGCCCGGTCCTTCACCCGGAACTGGAGGATGTGTTTGAGGATGTGGCCAAAGATGAAGAGGCCAAGGTAGTGGTGTTGACCGGTGCGGGGAAGGCCTTCTCCGCCGGCGGTGACATCAAGGAGATGCAGAGACGGATAGTTGACCCCACGGCCCCCCGGGTGGACATCCAGGGCGCTCGCCGCCTCATCTACAACCTGCTGGGAGTGCAGCAGCCAATCATAGCTGCCGTCAACGGCCACGCCGTGGGCCTGGGGGCCACTGTAGCCCTATTCTGTGATATCGTCATCGCCGCCGATAACGCCCGTATCGGCGACCCCCATGTAAGCGTGGGGCTGGTGGCCGGGGACGGCGGCGCCGTAATCTGGCCGCTCCTTATCGGCATCAACAAGGCCAAAGAACTCCTCATGACCGGCGACCTCCTCACCACTGCGGAGGCGGAGCGTATCGGCCTCATCAACCATGTAGTACCGGCGGACCAGGTAATGCCCAAGTCCATGGAGATGGCAAAACGGCTAGCGGGCGGCGCCACCCAGGCCATACGCTGGACCAAGCTCTCGGTCAACAAGGTGCTACGGGAGCGCGTGAACCTCGTCTTGGAAACCTCGCTGGGAGTGGAGTTTCTGTCGATGACCATGGATGACCACGCCGAGGCGGTCAACGCTTTTGTAGAGAAGCGTGCCCCGAACTATAAGGGGAGTTAGCCTCCAACCTGTCCAAGCGTAGCTCCCGCCTCACACGGGATATGTCCTGGGAATCAGGCATAAAAGGGAAATCGCGGAAGGGCTGCCCCGGCCGGTAGCTACCAAAGGGCCGGGTGCAGCCCAGCGTCCCTTCCTCACCGGGGCAGCCGCCGGTGAGGAAGGGCAGGCCGCCTTCTATAGCACGGTCTATTGCCTGGGCACTTGCACCTATGCCTGACATATAACCCCTGGTGTTATATGTCAGGTCCCGGGCACCTGTCTGTCCGGTCTCCAGCAGATACCTGACCAGTTGCAGCCGCCGCCATCGCGCCAGGCTGGGCCGCCGCCTGCGCCCCATCGCCGATTCAGGCTCAGGGTAAAACGAGAACAGGTGCGCCCGAACCTGCTGCCCCTTAAGCCGGATGAAGAGCTCCGCCAGTTCCCTGTCTGTCTCCCCAATGCCCACGATGATGTGGCAACTCACCGTCCACGGCCCGAATAGGTCCCGGGCAGCCTGGATTACCTCCCAGTAGCGCTCCCACCGGTGTGGCCCTCCGGCCCCCCGGCCCTTGGTGCGGTGGAACACCCGGACGCCGGCGGCATCCAGCCCCACCCCTATCCGCCCGACACCGGCATCCCTCAGCTCCTCCAGTCCCCCCTTTGGTATCAGGGTGGGGGTGATAAGGGCGGAGAGGGGCAAGCCTGTGGCGGTAGTAATGCGCCTGCTAATCTCAACTGCGTCTCCATATGCCCTGGGGTGGGTCACCATGGATAGACAAACCCGCCTCAGGCCCTCCCTGCGGTGGGCGATACCCTCCAGCAGGGCCTCTGTGGGCAATAGAGGCCACTCTACCCTGATGAAGGACTTGTCCACCGTCTCCCCAGGGCGGCACCGGGCCAGGCCGCAGAAGGTACAGTTGGCCCGGCAACCGCCGCCATAGGTGAGGAGGAGGTTGATACAGGTCAGGCTCACATCCCGGTAGAAGCGACCGGGCCTGAACCCCAGGACCATGGCGGCGGCAAGGCTGGTCTGCAGGTAATCCGGGCTCTCTGCTGAGGGAGCCTCTACCGTAGGCAGTGTATCCAAACCCGTAACTTGTCCTCTCTATACGGAATAACGGTGTGTCCCACAGCGCACGGCATATTTTGCGCTATCCATAGCATAGGTAACACCACACTGGAAATCAAGCCTGTGGAGGTCGTATTGCAATCCTTTTCTTCCTACTCGCCCGCCCCAGGGTTATGTTCTGGAGGGCTTCGCCCCCTCCAGTTCCCCCTAGGGAGTTCGGAGGAAATTCAAGAATTTTTTACCAGAAGGGTGGACAGGTAAGGGGTTGCTTGCTATACGGCCTCCACAGGCGAGGCGGAAGCTCAGGATAGGGCTAGTGTCAGGCCGATTGGGGCCGCGCCAGCCACCGCAGCAGGTAGTGGAGGGTGATGCCCAGTCCGAAAGCGATACCCAGGTTTCCCAGATACAGGGTCGTCAGTCCTATGAGCAATACCACCACCACCTCCCGCACCTCGGTAACCATGCACGCCAGAAAGGCGTGCTGCACCCCCACAAATCCCAGCAGCACCCCCAGCACCGGATACGGGATTAGCCCCAAATACGGCAGCGCCTTCCCTCACAGAAACACCGCCAGCAGCAACAGCACACCCCTTATCATCAGGTTCGTCCCGCCCGTCCTGGCACCCAGCCGGTAGTACGCCGTTACCCCTTCGGACCAGTGACACAGCGGCATTCCTCCTATCAGCCCCGCCGTGGCGCTCACCAGGCCCACCGATAGCAGCAGGTTCCTGTGGGTCACCCTCCCGGCCCTCTCCTCGTAATACATCCGTGCCGTATCCGCCGCCCCGAATACGGAGTTCCCCGGGGTCAGCGGGAGCTGCGGCAGCACCAGGACCGTACTCAGGTCTCCCAAATGCGGCAGGGCCAGCACCGGGGCCGACGCCGTGCTCAGCCCACCACCCCATGACCCGTTGAACACCCCAAGCCCCACCCCTAACTGAATGCCGCGCACCACCGCACGGGGGAACAGCCTGGCCATGGACCCTACCAGTCCGGTGAAAGGCAGCCGGAACGGGTGTTAGAAGCTGCCCCACCGGCCACCCCCTATGTCCCTCCTCATCACCGGCCGGTGGCCTGGCCCTCAGCGGGCCGGGGAGGCCGTGGCCGAAGAAAGCAGACCCCCTGGGCACCGGCATCGGCAACAGCTTCCATGATGACATCGCTCACCTCCGCAGCCGGCAGCCCCAGGATGGCGCAACCACCACTTAGCTCTGTCCTCACCGCATCCTCCACCACACCCCGCTCCGCCTCTGACCAACGCAGCCGGGCCTCCAGCCGGTTGAGAGCAGCCATGGAGGAGAAGAAGTCCCCGCTGATAACCAGGTTTTTGATGACACTACCGGCCAGGGACAGGTGTACCGATAGCAGCCCTGCCCCTGTTTTACGCCGGGCGCTACCCTCTGTGTCCCGGGGGGGTTGACGCTGGTACACCCACTCAGAGGCAAGGTATTTCTCACTCTCCAGCCTGGATATCCCTCTCACCTCCCCCTCTGTAAAGGGCCGGGGGGACAGGGACACCCCGAAAGCCCGCACGAATCCCTCCCTGATGCGCCCCCGCAACAAATCGGTGTCCACCGAGCGGTCCAGCTCACGGGAGACGGTGGTCAGCCGGGACTCCAGGGCGGAGACAGCCCTGTCAGACAGTTTTTCCAGAGGAATATTGAGCAAGCTCAGCATCAGCTGCAGATTCATGCCTGCCAGGAGGCTGCAGTGAAACAGCGCCGCTCCGTTCTCGTCAATATACACCCCCAGGCCAGCTATTTTGCGTCCTCCCACCTCCAGGTCATTCTTCCCCCGCAAAGTCGCCCGGATGCCCAGTCCCTCAAGCCCGGCCACTATGCCCCGTGACCAGGTACGGATGGCCTCCCGTGGGCCGGAAGGGCCGCCGGAAGAGGCACCACCAGGGGCCCCAGCAGGGGCCAAAGAAGAGACCACAGCCACACCAAGCTGGCCCGGCCCCATCATAATGGTGCCGCCGCCCGTGGGGCGGCGGTTGACGGCAATCCCCCGCCACCGGCACTCCTCCATGCTCACCTCGGCCTCCACATTCTGGAACCGGCCCACCAGTACACACTCCGGCGCATATGTATAGAGGCGCAGGGTGGGGGGTGGTTTGTGAGCAGCATGGTAGCCTGACATCAGCCACTCGTCTGCGGCCAGGCCATAGCTGGCCAAAACGCCGTCATCGGCTATATAGCGCCAGGGTTCCACCTCTATGCCCCTCCCTGAATCTCCAAGGGCAGCATAGCACAGCAGGTCTCGCTGAAAACAGGCTGAAGCCCTTTGCGGCGCGCATAGCGGACGGTGCCCTGGGCCGGGTAGGCTATGCCGTCCAGCCCGGCGTTCACCGCCGCCCGGTCTATCGCCACCTTGACCTCCCCCATGGGGCGGGTGCAGCCCAGGAGCACCGGGGTGGTGGGCAGGGCGGCCCTGGCCCGGTGGAAAAAGGCCTCCAACTCGCCCGTCTCCGGCGGCTCCACCTCCTCCATGGGGGTGCCCTCCAGCGGGGTTAACACCACCAGCACCAGGGCGGCCACCGGAAGCTCAGCAACCATCTTCAGGGCAGCCCCCTCCCCCAGCCATCGGCCATAATGCAGGCCCAGCACAATATGTGGCATGGAGGGCACACCGTGCTCCGATAGCAGGGACAGGGAGCGCCGATAGTCTTCTACACTGGCTTTCAGGTGGTACACCTGGGAGATAGTATCCTCTGCGCCGATAACATCCAGCAAAGCACCATCCACCCCCGCCTCGGCCAGCGCCTGGGCCTGGGGTGCATCCACCAGCCCCGTGTGCACCAGTACCTTGAGACCCAGCTCATTCTTTATGCGGGCGAGCTCTTTAGCCAGAGGCGTGAGGGGGACATCGCCAGCAGGCCCGGCTCCTCCACTGACCAGCACCCCCTGTGCCCCCTTGCGGGCAAGCCCCTGACAGACCGCGAACAGGGAGGCCCCATCCGGCAATGGCCTCATGTGTCGCAGTAGCTGCCCCTGGCAGTGCTCACAGCTAAGGGCACAGATCTCTCCCGTAACAGAGACGGCGGTGAACGCCGCCGGGGTGCGCTGGCGAAATTCCGGCGTCTGGTAACGCTTCAGCCCCGGAGCGTAGAAGTAGATGGGTCTGGCCATAACGCTACAGGCGTGGTTTACAGATGATTTCCTTAACCCGCATCTTGAAGAAATCGGGGGTGTTGGCGGGCTGAAGCACCACCGCCGTATCCGCCCCCCGCCCGGTGCCGGCGATGACCACCACCTCCTCGTCCGTGCGCACCAGGCCGGAGTCAGCACACATGGCGGCCATCTCGCATACCACCTTCATCCCCTCTCCGAAAAGCCGCAGGGTGAGGGCCAGGATATCGTCCAGCATGTAGGTGTTATAGTGCTTGCGCAGCGCACGCCCCACCCCACCAAATATATGAGTAGAGGTGTGGATAATGGCCCCCCGCTGCTCCATGGCGGTGCGGTTCTCCTCGGTTACCTCCTGTGTGTCGGGCTCCTTGAATCCGTGGGCATGGGTGACGGCAATCAGCTTGTAGCCCTGAAATACCTCGGCGGCCATGGCGCCGCTATCGCCACGGGTGGTAGCCACTATTATGGTCTTGATGCTCAACTCATCGGCCCGCTTCTTGGCCAGTTGCAGGGTATCCTCCGTGTTGTCCCGACCGGGCCGGGAAAAATATACGGTGTTGGACTGAACGGTATCGGAGGTCATAATGTTCCCCTTTCTATCTGCTACCAGGTTGGACCCAATCATCGGTAACGGGGTCGTAGTCCCAGTCCTCCCGCTCCACGAAATGCATCATGATGCCGCCGGTAGAGCGTGGATGGACAAAAAAAGACCCGGATGCTCCGGGCACCAGGACGGGGCGCCTCATCCAGTCATGCTCAGCACATCCCTCAAGAAGCCTGCCGCCCCCGGCAGGTCATTTACGATGATACTGATGTGGTCAATGCCCCGTACGATGCTACCCCTCCTCTAAGAGCTTAAGACTGAGTATAGCCCAGAAGGAGGTGAAAAGAAAGCAACGCCTCCGCACTAACCTGTTGACGGGTACAGACTAACGCCTTATTACCCCCCCCCAAGTCAACCCGTTTTACCAGGTATGGCCTGACAGAAAGGAGAGGCTCATCGACTTATTGCAGGTAATACTGCGGGTACTTCATATCGTATTAGGGACTGCATGGGCAGGCACGATATTCTTCACGCCCCTATTTCTGGAACCGAGGCTAAAGCGTTTAGGCCCCGGCGTCCAGAACCCGGTCATGGGCGCGCTTATGCACGTCCTGACCCCTGCAATGATGCTCAACTCCATCATGGCCCTAGGGATCGGCATCGCCCTGACACTCAAGCTCCGGTGGGGCACGCTGAACCTTCTTCTGTCCACTGCATGGGGCTGGGCTATGATCCTAAGTTTGGTTTTGACGGTCGCTGCTATGGTAATCGGCTTCGGCACCATGTCACCCACGGGAATGAAGATGGAGAAGCTGGGGAAGAGTATGGCGGGCCACCCATCCACCCCTAAGGAGGCCCAGGAACTGGGGAAACCCAGCCATCGGATAGAGACCATGAGCCGGACAGACTTCGTGCTCATACTCATTGCCATGGCTGCCATGGCCGCCACCCGGTACCTGTAGTACCCCAGCGGCAAACGGCCACAGGCTGGTCCTATCAACAAAGATGGCATTCCTGCAACCCACCCCCCCAAGGTAAATAGACCTGGGCGGTTCCACCCTAAGCCCCCCCTGAGAGGGTGCGCAGCCCCCAGGCTATCTTCAGGACAGGGGCAGGAACCATCATTTTACCCTATGCTTCAGGCTTGGGGTACAGCTCGGGGAACGCCAGGCGGCGGCCCAGTTCCGGCATGTGGTCAGGCCCCACCCAGCGGTGTCCCGGCCCGCCGCGCTGAAGCATAGGATGGTCAACCTCCCGCTCCACCACCACATCCAGCACCGAGGTCTTACCCGACTCCAGGCAGCGGCCCAGAGCCGCTCTGATATCCTCCGGCTCCTCCACCCTCTCCACATGGCAGCCCATAGCGGCATATAGCTGGTCATAGCGAATGGGGGTGAGCATGCCCGGGTTGCCCCTCTGCCCACCAGGGAAGACGAACTGATCCCCTATGAAATAGTCCACCTCCCTGCTGAGCCACGAGGAGTTGTTGTTGACCATAAAGACAACGGGGAGCTTGTAGCGGACGGCGGTCTCCACATCGAAGCCACCTATTCCCATGCCACCATCGCCCATCATCACGAACACCTGCTTGCCGGGCCGGGCAAGCTGGGCACCCAGCCCCATGCCCACCCCGTGGCCTACGGTTATCCACTCCCCGGTGTCCAGGACCGTGCCGGACATCTTGGCCCGCACCCGCTCGGTGACGAAGGAGCTGCCCGTATAGGCGTCAAAGATGGTGGTGGCATCATCGTCCAGCATATCCACTATGGCCTCAGCCAGGTAGGCCGGGTGGATGGGGCGGCGGGAGCTCACCTTCTGGGCCGCCTGTGCCAGGCGCTGGTCCTCCCTCTGCTTGAGACCGGCGATGCTCTCCAACCACTCCTGCCGGGAGGGCACCTCCTTTCGCTGGCGGGCCGCCGTCACCATCTGGCGTAGGATTTTCTTGGAGTTTCCCAGCATGGCCATCTCCGTAGGCACCACACTCTCCACCTCCCGGCTGGTGGAGTGCACCTGAATGAAACGGGTGTTGCCACCCCAGCGACCAAAGTCCTCCAGGTACCCCAGGTTCAGGCCCACCAGCAGCGCCACATCCGTGTTGCGCAACACCTGTCCCCGCACCCGGCCGGCGAAGGCCAGGGGGTGGTCCTCAGGCACCGAACCCCGCGCCAGACGACGGGTAATGACAGGCACATTGAGAGCCTCCGCCAGCTCACGCAGCTCGGCGCCTGCGTCCTCCCAGTAGGCCTGCTCCCCGGCCACAATGGCCGGTCGCTCGGCCTTCAGCAGTTGCTCCACCGCCTGGGCGCAGGCATCGGGGTCACCGGCACCTCCCACCATGGGCCCGGAGAGATATCCCGGCAGGTAGCTCCGCTGCTCCTGAGGCCTCCGCCGCCTTATCTGCACATTCTCCGGTATGTCCATCACCACGGGGCCCGGCGGGTAAGCCGTGGCCTCGGCGATAGCTTTCTTGGTTAAATAGGCGGCAATGCGGTCATCCACCACCCGCACGCTCCACCTGGTGAAGCGGCTGCACTCCTCACTGGCCCACGAAGCGGCCGAAGCCCCTCGGAAATCGGTGAGGGTAGCGTGCTGGCCCACCAGGGCTATGACAGGGCTCTTGGAGTAGTATGCCTGGGCAATGCCGTTGGAGGCATTGGCAAAGCCGGGGCCCCCGAAGAAGAAACACACACCCAACCGCCGCCCCGCCCGGGCATATGCATCGGCGGCAAAAGAGGCCGCCTGCTCATGCCGAACATGGACTATCTGAATACCCACCTCCGAGGCGGCAACCATCATGGGGAAGATGCTTCCTCCCCCCACCCCGAAGATATACTCCACGCCTTCCTCTTTGAGCACCCTGGCCATCACCTGGGCGCAGCTAACAGTCTCCTCCAACATTCTGCCTCCTTCCGCTATGGCTGGGCGTCGGCTACTCCAGCCGCTCCCCTGTGGTCGGTCCCGTGTCCG
>JASLQE010000054.1 GCA_030744635.1 Dehalococcoidia bacterium
CGGACAACGCAAGGTAGAAGCTTTGAGGTCTCTCACCCCGCTACAGCTTTCTGAGACGGTTGCGGTGGGGGACAGCATCACCGATTGCCGTATGATGGAAGCTGTGAATAGAGAGGGCGGCCTGGCGGTGGCGTTCAATGCCAACCAGTACGCACTGCCCTACGCCACCTGCGGGTTGACCTCAACCCACATATCGGATATCCTCCCGCTGCTGGAGGCCTGGCGGCAAGGGGGCAGAAACGCCACTCGGCAGTGGATATCCCTGCACGAAGGCACCCAACACAGAGACCAGTCGCACTGGCTGGCTGACGGTGGCTGGGAGGAAGCCCTGCCCGTCCACAAGGAGCTCCGCAACCTGGTACGCGCCGGGGCCGCCAAGCTGGGATGATGGGCATGACCCCCAAGGTAGTGGGTATGGGAGCTATGAATATGGACCACCTCTACCGGGTGGAGGCCATTCTCCGTGAAGGGGAGGCCCCGGTGAAGGAATACCGAGAGTCGCCGGGGGGCTCGGCGGCCAACACCATCTACGCCCTGGGCCGTCTGGGGATAAGCACCGGATTCATCGGGTCGGTGGGGAACGATGGCTACGGCCAGACTCTGGTGGCAGACCTGTCCGGCACTGGCGTAGATACCGGCCACATAGCTGTGAAAAAGGGCCAGCCCTCCGGCCAGGTAATGGCCCTGGTGGACCGCACCGGACACCGGGCACTATATGTCCTGCCCGGCGCCAACAGCTACCTCTCCATGGATGATATACACAGGGATTATGTTAACCATGCCGGCTACCTGCACTTCTCAGCCTTCGTGGGGGATGAGCAGTTGAGCATGCAGCGGGAGCTGACAGCCCCCCTCCCCCCCGAGGTACGGCTGTCCTTCGCCCCGGGCGCCCTCTACGCCGCCCGCGGGTGGGACCAGGTTGCCCCTATCGTATCGCGCAGTCACATCCTATTCGCCAACCGGGATGAAATCCGACAGCTTACCGGTACCGGACTGCCGGAGGCCGCCCGATGTTGCCTGGAGGCCGGGTGCCATATGGTTGTAGTCACAGCCGGGGGCGCTGGTGAAGTGTGCACTATCTACCAGGAAGGCAAGGAACACAGGGTGGCCCCGGCCCTCAACACCGCCCAAGTCAAAGATTCCACCGGGGCCGGGGATGCATTCGCCGCCGGGTTCCTCTACTGCCTGCTACAGGAAGGGAGCACGGAAGAGTGTGCCCGGCTGGGTGAGGTGATGGCCGTCCTCAGCCTGAGAGGGCTGGGTGCCCGCTCCAGCCTGCCTTCCGAGACGGAGTTGCTACGGCAACGGGCCTCGCTGCTACTTTGACTCCGGCTTCTTCAGGATTTCGTCCACCAGGCCGTAATCCACAGCCCCCTGGGCCGTGAGGTAGAAATCACGGTCGGTGTCCTTGGCAATCTGGTCCAATGGCTTGCCGGTGTGTACAACCAGGATGTTGCGCAGGATATCCTGCATGCGCAGGATCTCCTTGGCGGCGATGGCGATATCCGTTGCTTGGCCCTGGGCACCCCCCATCGGCTGATGAAGGTGAATTGTGGAGTTTGGCAATGCGTAGCGCTTGCCTTTGGCCCCCCCTGACAGCAACACTGTGCCCATGCTGGCTGCCAGCCCCACACAAATGGTGGAGACATCGGTACGGATAAGCTGCATCGTATCGTATATAGCCAGTCCGGCGCTGATAACACCGCCCGGGCAATGAATATACAGACTGATGTCCTTCTCCGGGTCCTCCCTATCTAAATACAACAACTGAGCGATTATCAGGTTGGCCGCATAATCGTTTATGGGAGTGCCCAGAAAGATGATACGCTCCCGGAGCAGCAGTGAGTAGATATCAAAAGCCCGCTCCCCACGGGCACCGGTCTCAATCACCATGGGAATCACATTACTGAAATCAGTCTTTTGCCCCACTATCAGGGCCCCCTTTCTTAACGGCCTCCGCCCCGGTGGCGATATCCACCAGGCGGGCCACTGTATTCTTGCGGCGCAGTCCCTCCTTCAGGGCCTGGCTTGCTGCAGGTGAGGAAAAGAAGCGGCGCACCTCGGCCCCCTGCTGCCCCTGCGACATGCGCTCCACCTCGGCGGCAACCTCGTCGTCCTCTATCTCAATGCCTTCGGCCTTAGCCACGCTATCCAGGACCAGTGAGCGGAGCAAGCGATGGGTGGCAATTGGACGGACCTCCTCCACCATTTTTTCGTTAGGCTCTATGTTTTGCTCCCGCAGCAGCCGTTCCGCCTCCCGCTCAACCAGAAGGGGGGAGAACTCTACCTTGGCACCATCCACCACCTCACCTACAACCTTCTCCTCCAGCTCTCGGCGGGCCTCGGCTTCAGCCCTACTGCGCAGTCGCTCTGCCATGCCCTCTTTAAAGGCGGATAGGTCATCCCACCCCAGGTCCTTGGCAAGCTCGTCACCTGGAGGAAGGGGATGCTTTTCTTTAACCTCTATCACCTTCACCTTGAAGGCGGCCTCTTTTCCCTGGAGCTCCTCCCGGGGGTAGTCCTCGGGGAAGGGCAGGCTGAAGTCCTTCTCCTCCCCCGGGGTCATACCTTCAAGCTGCTGGGCAAACCCCGCCACAGGCACCGGAGGCTCCGCCCGCACCATGTACTGCACCGCCTGCTGGGAGATGACCTGCTGGTCATCCACGGTAGCCTCCACATCCATCACCACCAGTTGCCCCATCTGCACCGACCCCTCCGCAGGCTCCCATGGTGCCTGCTCGTAAGCCATCTCCTCCAGGGCCTTGTCCACAGCCTCGTCGCTTACGGGCTCAGATTCTGTCTGCCCAGACACTGAACGGTAGGCACCGGGGTCCACCACAGGCTCCAGGGGCACAGTGAGGCGGAAAGCCAAGGGCTCCCGGCCGGTAAACTCCACCTGGGGCGGGGCGAAAGGCTCCACGCCCCTGGCCTTAACGGCATCGGGAAAGGCATCCGCTGCGAACTCCTGCACCGCGTTATCCAGCAGGTATTCCCGTCCCACGAACCGTTCAATAACCTCCCTAGGTGCCTTGCCGGGGCGGAAACCGGGCACCTTCACCCGCTTGGCCAGGCGGCGCGCGGCCGCATCCATTGCCTTGGCCTCGTCCTCAGGCTCGGCCTCCACCTCCAAGATTAGCTGGCGACTTTCTTCATGCTCGTTTGTAACTCTCACTATAGAGATTATAACATCGCCAAGGCAGGAACGAAAACGACTCCCCTTTGCTTAACAGAAATCCCGAATGATAAAATAGCTGACGACCTTACCATCTCCAGAGGGGGATACATGAAAAAAGCCGCTGGCCGTGAGCTGGACACGGTCTTCTATTGCCGGTCCATAGCCGTGGTCGGCGCATCATCGCAGGAAGGGAAAGCGGGCAACATGTTCGTAAGCGCCCTCCTTGAAGCGGGGTTCCGGGGTGAGGTTTTCCCGGTGAACTTGAACGAGCGGGGCGATGTCCTCGGGTTGCCGATATATCCCCGGCTGCAGGACATCCCCGGTGAGGTGGATATGGCGGTGGTGGCCGTACCCCGCTCTGCAGTGATGGATGTGCTTGAAGACTGCGCCGCCAAGGGCGTAAAGGCGGCACAGTTTTTCACCGCCGGGTTCCGGGAGCTGGATGCTGAGGAGGGCAGCCTCCTGGAGACGGCCATGCTGGAATCGGCACGGCGGGGCGGGTTCCGCATCATAGGCCCCAACTGCGTGGGCACCTGTGTACCTTCGGCGGGCAAGCCCCTCCTGGGGCCCACCACCGCCGGCACCATGCCGCCGCCGGGCAACGCCGCCTTCGCCTCCCAGAGCGGCGGCATCGCCGGGGAGCTGGTGGTGGTGGCCGCCACACGCGGTATCGGGTTCAGCAAGCTCATAAGCTTCGGCAACGGTCTGGACCTGGATGCCCCTCAGCTATTGGACTACTTTGGCTCAGACCCGGAGACCGCCGTAATAGGGGCCTATCTGG
>JASLQE010000055.1 GCA_030744635.1 Dehalococcoidia bacterium
AGACCTGCTGCGGTATGAGCATATTGTTACCACCGAGGCCAAAGCCCGGCAAGTGCAGCGGACAGCCGAGACAGTAATAACTCTGGGTAAGCAGGGCTCACTACATGCCCGCCGACAGGCACTGGGGGTGGTGTATGAGGAGTCCATTGTGGATAAATCCTTCACCGTGCTGGCCGAGAGGTACAACAAGCGGCCCGGTGGATATACCCGGCTTGTAAAGCTGGGGCCTCGCAAGGGTGATGCAGCCCCGCAGGCCAGGCTGGAGTTGGTAGAGTAAATGAACAAGGTAGCCCTGGTTGTGGAGTATGACGGTAGCCGGTACCACGGCTTCCAGTATCAGACCAATGCCCATACCGTGCAGGCTGAGATAGAGATGGCTCTGAAAAGGCTTACGGATGAGGATGCCAGGGTGCAGGCAGCCAGCCGCACCGATACCGGCGTTCACGCACGGGGACAGGTTGTGTCCTTTCGCAGCCGGGCCTTGTTCCCACCCTCTGTCTGGTTGCGTGCCCTTAACCACTACCTGCCGGAGGCTGTTTCGGTGAGGCAGGCATATTTGGTGGGTAGCAACCTGGATGTGCGCCGCCAGGCAACCAGCCGGGCCTACAGGTACTCCATACTCAATAGCCGGGTGCCCTCGCCGCTGAGGCGTCGTTTCAGCTATTTTTTCCCCACTCCTCTGGATGTGGAAGCTATGGACCTGGCCTGCCGTGAGCTTGTGGGTGAGCACGATTTTTCTTCTTTTACGCCGGCGCAGGTGGGCCGAGCGGTGCGCACAGTATATCGGGCGGCGGTGGAGAGGAAGGGAGAGATGGTCACTTTTGACATAGAGGCTAGTTCCTTCCTGCCGCACCAGGTGCGTCATACGGCGGGCTCGTTATTGCAGGTAGGCAAGGGCCGCCTGGAGGTCAATCAGTTCCGTGATCTGGTTGGTGCACGCACCCGGGGCCTGGCTGGCCCCGCCTTACCCCCAAAGGGCCTGTGCCTGATGAAGGTCAACTACGCCGTACCATTAGGAGACCAGTATGAAAACATATAGCCCCAAGGCTTCTGAGATACAGAGGCAGCGGCATATCATAGATGCATCGGACCAGGTGCTGGGGCGTATGGCCACGCAGGTGGCCAAGCTCCTTATGGGTAAACACAAGC
>JASLQE010000056.1 GCA_030744635.1 Dehalococcoidia bacterium
CGCACTGTTGTAGTACATCCCCTCAAGAGGCCCTTTCTCAAAAAGGGGGAACACGATACAGCACTGGTGTTCCCTGGCCTTTTGGGCTACAGCCTGGGTGGATGGGCCCGGGATGGGCTCGGCCCAATCAAAGTACTTGGAGTCTTGAGTAGCGCAAAAATACGGCGTGGTGGACAGCTCATTCAGCAGTATGAAATCGGGTTTGTCCCTGGCGGCTTCATCGATTAGCATCAGGTTACTCTGTAGGTTAGTCTGCTTGTCCTCCACCGCCGGGCCACGCTGGATGACAGCGACCCTTATCAGCCTTTGTTTGTCTTCTGGCATGTGGCCTCTCCCCTCCCTGTTCATTTTACTCTGGCAGGTACGTACCTTCCTGTCCCCGCTCTCCCCACAATCTCCCCGTCTTCCATCAGCATGTTCCCCCGCACCATGGTCAATACCGGCCAGCCCTTGAGCGTCCAGTCCTCATAGTTGGAATAGTCAGTAAATGAATGTATGTCGGTGTGGGTTACCTTGACTTCCTTGTTCAAGTCGACAACCACCAGGTCGGCGTCAGCCCCCACCTCAATGACCCCCTTTTGGGGGGCGAGGCCGTAGATTTGAGCGGGGTTATAGCAGCACACCTCCACCAGCTTCTCAAGGCTGATTTTCCCCTTGTTTACGCCCTCGCTTAGCATGATGGGTAGCCACGTTTGCACCCCGGCCATGCCTACATGAGCCGCCCAGAACTCATGCTTGTCCTCCCTGCGACAAGGGGCGTGGTCAGTAGCCACCACGCTGATGACCCCGTTTCGAATACCTTCCCAGAGCTTCTCATTGTCCTTGTCAGTCCTTATTGGGGGGTTAACTTTGGACAATAGTTTGTCTGTGTTGTCCGTGTTCAGCACCAGGTAATGAGGACAGGTCTCTACCAGCACGTCCTTGCCCTCTCCCCGAGCCCGGGCAATGATGTCCACTCCTTCTTTGATGGTCATGTGGGCCACATAGAGGGGGCAGCCGAGGGCATCGGCCAGATAGATACACCGATGCATGGCTTCGGCTTCGAGCAAGCTGGGCCGGGCCTCGTTCCAAGAAGCGGGCTCATCCCCTCTGGCCATGAACTCATGCTTCATCTTCAAAAAGACCTCAATGTTTTCACAATGTACCCGGCAAAAGATACGGTACCCCTGTTTCTTGAGGTCGGCGACTTTCTTAAAGGTCAGGTAGGCCAGGCCGTCGTCAATGCCTGGCATTCCCTCCAAGGACTCTTCACCCCTGTAAGGGATGAGCAGCTTTACCGCCGGAAGGCCGAAGTCAATCAGCGCAGGCATTTCGTTTACCTGGTTATCGCTGAACATGGCCGCTGTGAGTGCCACATCCACATAGCCATTCTGTTCATATAGAGCTACGAATTCCTGGCACGCCCGGGTTATACTGCCCGGGTCCATTATCAGATGGATTATCGTAGTAACCCCACCCGCTGCCGATGCCCGGGTCTCGTGCTGCAGGTTCATAGTGTGCTCGACACTGCCAGGATAGAGCAGGTGCATATGGGCATCAACCAGTCCGGGAATCACATGATTGCCCCTGGCGTCAATAACCCTGTGGGCCGGGGGTAAGTCCTCGTCCCGGGCCAGCGAAACTATTTTCCCGTTGTTGATAGCCACACCCGTAGACAATGTCCCCTCCCATCCCACAACCCTGCAGTTCTTTATCGCGGTGTCTACCGGCGTCATCCCTGCAGCCGTCCGCACTCGCCCAGCCGCCTGTTTGCCCCCAAAGACCCATGTGCCGGGTGATAGCTCCCTCCAGTTTTCCGACTGTGCTGCTGACATGCTGCCTCGTAACCTTCCTATCACACCCTAGTTAACAGTGGGGGACTGTATTCAGCGAGAGAGCATACTACGCGCCATACATGCGGCTACTGGTCACCCGCCTGGCATAAGTGCGGCACCGCTTTCAGCGCCCAATTGGTTCCTGACTTGTTGGGCCCACTGACGGAGCTGTGGTCCGGCCTCCGAAGCCAGCACCGCATCAGCATCGGATAGGGCCGGCTCCCTCTGCCCTTGGGCCATGTAGACTAGGGCACGGGCGTAGTAAGCCCCCCACTGGCCGGGGTTAAACCGGATAGCTTGTGTGAAGTCCGCCACTGCTTCGCCGGGCCGGCCCAGGGCCTGGAGGGCTAGCCCCCGGAAGTAGTAGCTATCGCTGTCCTGGTGGTTGAGGGCCACAGCTTGGGAATAGTCCCCCAATGCGGCCTCATGGTCCCCCTTCATGTAGAAGACGCTGCCCCGGTTGCGGTAGGCGTAAGCCAAGTTGGGGTCTGCCGCTATAGCGGCGGAGAAATGGGCCTCGGCCTCGTCCAGCCGGCCCGCCGTAAAGCTCTCATGTCCCCTGGCCACCAGGGCTTCCGCCGCCTGCGGCGCAGTCACTGCCAGAGGGGGTACCGCATGGACAGATTCCCAGACCGTGGATACCGCACCGGAGGGACAGACCAGCATGCATGAGTTGCATTGGACGCATAGGCCCTGGTTAATCACGGCCACCCCGTCGGTCACCTTGATGGCACCGTTAGCACTGGCCACGCAGGCTGGCATGCAAGTCCCACAACCGGTGCATCTCACCTCATCCACGACCATAGTGCGTGGTTGCTTTTCGGATGTGGAGGTATAGGGCTCGCCCACTGCATAACTCTTAGATGTGATACCGATGAAATCCTCTACCCGGGAGTAGCCCTTTCGCTCCATAAACTCTTCCAGCCCCCGAACCATATCTTTTACTATCCGGTGGCCGTGGAGCAACACCGCAGTGCCGACCTGCACCACCCTGGCACCCAGCATCATATATTCCATGGCGCTCTGCCAGTCTGCAATGCCACCAATACCCATAACAGGCACATCTACAGCCTGGACCACCTCAGAAACCGCCCTGAGACCCATGGGCTTGATGGCAGGCCCGGAGAGCCCGGTGACCATCCCCCGCATTCTCCCTCCCACATCCATCTGGGTGGGGATGGGCATTCCGGTTTCAATGTCAACACCGGCCACGCATAG
>JASLQE010000057.1 GCA_030744635.1 Dehalococcoidia bacterium
TGGTGGGGGGGAATGGTGTCAATTCCCATTTCGGATGGTGGAGTATTCCTGGGGCAGTGGGGCCAGGTCGTGGGAGCCGACTGGAGAGAGCCGTGGCAGCCCCCCGACCAGCGAGGGCTTGATAGAGTACAGTCTGCCATGCAATCGCGTCAATGCTGGCTGGGCTTGGAACTCTCCAATCCGTTTATCATCCTCCACGATGGAATGTTCGGTTGAGCGGGGTGTGGCAACTCTTCTTCAGCCCCACTGGTTCTCAGAGAATGCTCTGCGTTTTCCGGTGCGGGTTACACCAAGCCCATATCCATAGCACCGCTATTGGGATAGGTATTGACCCCCGGCCCCACTCCGGAAAACATGGCATGGGGTGGGAGGTTGTACTTGAGCCATATTTCAAACCAGTTGCGGTCTATCTGAACAAAATAATCTGTAGGTGGCAGCGGCTGCCCCCCCAGGTCGGAGAGGCCCTCTACGCACCAACTGATGGGTCTCACTACTATCCCGTGGGACATAAAGAACTCCATTCCCTCGGTGGATGACCGGACTGCCTCCTCCACCGTCTTGAATCCCCAGGGACGCCCCATCTCTACCCCCGCTACGAACCCGGAGCAAACATTCCCTTCCCCGAAAATGTCCACTTGCTCCAACATGCGCCGAATCCACTCCTCCCGGCCGATGTATTTGCTCTTGCCCGGACAGATGACCTTAAAGAGGCTGCTGTCCCACACCTCAAAGTTGGACATCCTCACATTTACGCCCCTCTGGTACGCCATCTGCTCCATCTCTTTCGTCCATGGAGTGGTCTGGACACAGATGGGAAACCGGTTGCCAATCCTTTGCTTTATGGCATCCACATAGTTCAAGTAGAACTCTTGCTCCCCTGCGCCTTGAAGGCTGGTGGTGACGGTGCCACCGTTCAGATGGACATGACGGACGCCCGTCCGGTAGTAGGGGTGCGAGGTCAGCTCTATCCCCTGGTTCACCAGGTATTCCTCTATCACCGTCGCTACCTGGTCAGTCTTCTTGGGTTGAAGGGTCTTCACTTGACCCAGGCGCATCTTGACCCGGGCGTTCTCGTTGATGTCGCAGAACTTGCATTCCTCCTGCTTCCCCCAGTATTGGCACTGACGGAAAGCGATAATGTGACACTCAAGCCCACATATCTCCCGGTAGAGGGTGCCATCGTCAAAGGCCTTGGAGAAGCATTCGGGCTCGGGGGGGAAAGGGACAACCGGAACCAAAGGGGTGCTGGTAGCCCGATCACATACCGCCAGCCCGCCGTTCACGACATCCAGCGCGTAAGCGGACTTCTCCCTTATCCTGGGTCGCACCCGCACCGGGCGTAAGCTATACTGCCCACCCTCCAGCACCAGAATATCGGGCAGGCTTATTGCCGCCGTCTGCTCCTCCATTTCTTCTGGTCGGGAGGGGTCCCAGGAGAACAACTGATAGGTCTCGTGGCGGGGGTCATGGGCCAAGGCTGCCCTGGAAGGAGCTATTCCTTCCCGAAGAATATCCTCCTTAACCACCACCTCCCGGGGAACATCGTCATACTTTTTGAACAGGGCTTCCAAATGTCCCGTTACGCTGGATGCTGACCTATCGCCCATTAGACACCCCCTTCGTAAACCCGCTGATTACCTCCCGGCGGAATGCCAGGGGTCACACCTTACCATGGTCTTCCATTCTAATCACTCAGGTGCTCGGTTTCAA
>JASLQE010000058.1 GCA_030744635.1 Dehalococcoidia bacterium
CGAAGAGCTTGGTCAGGGCCGCCTCCCACTCCGGTATAAGCCCCCGGCCCTGCATCCAGGCGATGCGCCAGGAGAGGAGGCTGAAGACCTCAACCTCGGTGGCAAGGGCGGCCAGCTTGCCCCGCATCTCCGCAGTCACCACCCCACCCCGTGCCCCCTTTACATACACCACCAGGTCATCAAGTGTCCGCCGGTACAGCGCCGCCCGGGCGATACCGGCGGCATGGACGGTGCGCTCGTGGTTGAGAGAATAGACAATCTGGTGCCACCCGTTACCGGGCTCCCCACCCACCAGCCCCTCCCAGGGCACCGCTACCCCATCAAAGAATATCTGGTTGAAACAATGCATCCCTATGGAGTTGACGAGGGGACGTACCTCCAACCCCGGCGCTTTGAGGTCCACGATAAACAGGCCCAGTCCACGGTGTTTGGAGGCCTGAGTATCCGTGCGGGCCAGCAGCATGCAGAAATCGGCGTGGTGGGCGTTGCTGGAGTATATCTTCTGGCCGCTGAGGGCGAATCCGCCTCCGGCGGTCTCCTCCGCCCGGCACTGGACCCCGGCCAGGTCGGAGCCGTGCTCCGGCTCGGTAAGCCCCACGCAGAACTCCACCTCCCCCCGCCCGATGGCCGAAAGGAACCGGGCCTTCTGCTCCGGCGTGCCGAATCCCATGAGCACCGGGCCTATTATGCTAACGGTGCGGTTATAGAAAGGGGCGGCGCGGTAGCCCAGCTCCTCCGCCAGCACCCACTGCTCCCCAGCGGAGGCGTTTATGCCGCCGTACTCCGGGGACCAGCCTGGAGCCAGCCAGCCGCGGGAGGCGAGGCGGCGGGGGAACTCACGGGAGAGCGCCCAGTAGTCATGTGACTCGGTGGACTCCTCCTCAAACCCGGCAAACTCCGGTGGCAGGGCCTCGGCCAGGAAGCGGCGCACCTCCCCGCGAAAGGCCTCGTCTCCGGTACTCAGCCGGAAGTCCACCCCTCCCCTTCCAGAACGGCGGCCACCTCACCCATACCCAACCCCTCCAGGCCGCTACGGGTCTGCAGGCCGGTGGCCGGGTCCCACCCATGCCAGGCATAGTACTCATCTTTGAGCTGCTCCAGATAGTGGTGTGCGCTGAAGCCTTTGCCGGGGCCTTCGCCCACCTCCTCTTGTAGCCAGCGGTGGCACAGGGTATCGTCCTCCCTTCTTAGCCCAAGCCGAGAATTGAAGGCCTTCTCCAGGTTCACCACCCGTTTCCCCACATCCACCAACTCCTGCGCCGTATACCGCTCCCCCGTCAGGGACTCTATGGCCTGGGCGAAGAGGGACTCCGGATAGGTGAGTGGGTCAAAGAACTGCAGGAAGCAGCACAGTCCCAGACTGTTCACCAGAGCGGCACGGTCCTCGGCGGCGGCGGAGCTGGCCCCCTTCAGCTCGGGGGAAAGGGGCGCCGCACCATCCGGGGTGCCAAAGTAGTGCTGGGAGACATCCGGGCGGTTCATCTTATCCAGGGTGCCGAATCCCTTGAGGTGGCAGGCCCCCCGGGAGGCCACCGCCATGTTGAGCGCCCAGGAATGGGTATGGCGCACCTCCTCGATAAAGGTGGCGCCCCCTTTGCCGTAGAGGGCATAGCGGAGGGCATCGCAGCCCTTCATCTCCCCGATGCGCTGCCCCGCCCGGTAGACCCCGTCCCGGAATATCTCCCCCAGGGTGTTGGACTGAGCGGCTATGGACTCTATCAATAGGGCCACCGCCTGGGCGCTGCCCCACTCAAAGCTCAGAGGCTCTCCGGACCACTCCGCAAGGTCCTCATCGGTGACGATGCCCCGCTGCCACAACTCCATAAGGTAGGCGGAGCAGCTCCCCACCTCTATGATGTCAAGTCCGTGGCGGCGGCACAGTCCATTGAGACGGGACACCTCTATGAGGTCAGGGATATCGCTCATGATGCCAAATCCGGCTATGGCGGCGTACTCCGGCTTGTAGTCCTGGTGCTCCGGAAGGTCTCCCCTGGTGCGATAGCTTCCGGCACAGGCCCAGAGGCAGCCGGGGGAGCAGGAGAATGGGGCTGCGGCCATATGCTCCCGGTACCAGGTGGGGTTCAGCTTCTGGTAGCTGTCATCGGGGAACGCAGTGGACTGGTTGTTGCGGTAGCCGTTAACACCTATGCGCTGGTAGTTGCCCGTGATAAGCAGGGTGCCGAAGCTCTTCCAGCCGGCCCGCTGCCGGGCGGGGATGCGCCCCTGCGCTTCAATAAGGGCATCTATGGCCCGTAGGAAACTCGGCGGGTCATGCACCTCAATGCCACGGGTGCCCCTGGCGGCGATGGCCTTGAGGTTCTTGGAGCCCATCACCGCCCCTCCCCCCGCCCTTCCCGCCGCCCGGTGTTCGCTCACCATGATGCAGGCGTAGCGGACCATACGCTCTCCACCGACGCCTATGCATGCCGTCTCCACCCCTGTGCCAATGTCCCGGCGCAGCGTATGGGCCGTCTCCTCCGAATCCTTCCCCCACAGGTGGGAGGCGTCCCGTATCTCCACCCGTCCATCATCTATCCACAGGTACACCGGCTTCTCCGCCCGGCCGGTGATGACCACATGGTCGAACCCCGCCCACCTCAGGTTGGGGCCCAGAAAACCGCCGGACACACTGTCCCCGAACAGTCCATAAATAGGAGACTTGAAGGTCCACTTCATCTTGCTGCCGCCGCCCCACCCCGTACCGCCCAGAGGGCCCAGGCCC
>JASLQE010000059.1 GCA_030744635.1 Dehalococcoidia bacterium
CAGAAACTCCAGCTTGCCCAGTGCTTGCTTCACGCGGCCGGAGTCGGCCAGGGTCATGGCGGGGTTCTCACCCATCACAAACATGGCTTTCAGTTCCCCCCGGGCGGCGGCCCCCACCATCCCGGCGGAGTCCAGGCCGGCAGGGGGGATAGGGGTGCCCCAGGCGGCCTCAAAGCGGCCCCTGGCACCTTCATCCGCCACGGGGGAGTATCCGGGCAGGAAATCCGGGAGCAGCCCCATGTCCGAAGCCCCCTGTGAGTTGTTGTGTCCCCTCAAGGGGCACAGCCCCGCACCGTCTTTACCTATGTCGCCGGTGAGCAGGGCCAGGTTGGCCAAGGCCAGCACGCTATCGGTGCCGTGGCTGCTTTGAGTTATCCCTGAGGAGAACAGGATAGCAGCCGGCCCTGCGGTGGCCAGCGTCCTGGCGGCGGCCTCAATATTCGAGCGGGGTACACCGGTGAGCCTCTCTACTTCCTCCAAGGGGAAGGCGGACAGGGAGTCCCTGAGTTGAGCGAAGCCATCACAGCGTCTATCGACGAAGGTGTGGTCCCATAGCCCCGCATCCACAATCGTACGGGCCAGGCCCATGAGCAGAGCCACATCCGTACCGGGGTGGGGGCGCAGCCAGATATCCGCATATGAGTTGAGGTCTGTGTAGCGAGGGTTGATGAGGATGACCTTTGCCCCCCTCCGGGCGGCGCTGACCACTTGCAGCCCGATGACCGGGTGTGCCGCCCGGAGGTTGCTGCCCGCGACCAGGATAACCCTGGCCTGGCCTATGTCTGCAATGGATGTGGTCATGGTGCCAGAGCCTATGCTCTGCATGAGGCCGTAGAGGCTGGGGGTGTGGCACTGGCGTTCACTCTGGTCCAGATTGCCCGAACCCAGCACGCTGCGGGTCCATTTCTGCAGGAGGTAGCTGGCCTCGTTAGTGGCCTTGGGTGAGCCCATCACACCCACCTCCTGGCCCCGGTACGCCTTCAGACGGGAGGCCACCCTGTCCAGCGCCTCCTCCCAGGTAGCGGGGCGCAGGCTGCCGTTGTTGCGGATGAGAGGGGTGGTGAGCCTATCGGGGTGGTGCACCATCTGGGTAATGCCAAACCGGCCCTTGACGCAGGCCTGACCGCGGTTGGCCGGGCCATCGGGGTCCGGGTAGGTGCGTAACAGTCCTCCCTCACCGTACTCCAGATTGAGCTGGCAACCCACCCCGCAGTAGGGGCATATTGAGGCAACGGTGCCTGTGGCCAGGCCCCGCTTGTGGTGCTTCTCCATGAGCGCCCCGGTGGGACAGGCGTCCACGCAGGCCCCGCAGAACTCACAATCGGTCTGCTCCAGGGGCAGGCCCAGGCGGCTGTCCACCGCCGGCTTGCCATTGCGGTATGTAAAGGCCAGCGCGGTGCGCCCGCGCACCTCCTCGCATACCCTCACGCAGCGGCCGCAGACAATACACAGGTTGTAGTCCCGCTCAAACAGGGGACCGCCGGGCTGCACCTCCAGCCCGGGATATGTGTAGGGCGAGTCGGTCATGGGCTGCACCTTGGTATGGGCTGCCGCTTGTTGCAGCTCGCAGCGCTGGTTCCTGGGGCAGAACAGGCACTTGTTTTCGTCCCACACGGCGCCGAAGCGGGTGCAGGTCATGAATGGGGAGCAGCGCACCCGGCGGTGACACTCCAGGCAGGTGCGTGGATGCTGGGTCTCGGCGATAACTGATTCAAGTATACTCCGCCGGAGTTGCTGCACCTCTGGGGGGTTGAGGTGGACCACCATACCGGGTTCCACCACGGTGTCACATGAGGTGGGGTATCCAGCCACTCCCTCTATGGCAATAATACAAAGCCGGCAGGTGCCATGGGAGTGAACCGAGGAGTGGGAACACATTGTGGGTACATACAGGCCCGCCCCATGCGCAGCCTCCAGCACAGTGCTTCCCGCCTCCGCACTCACCTCCCGTCCTTCAATGATTAAGGTAACCGAAGTCACTTGAAGGTACTAGACCTCCGCTAATAGGTTATATATCCAATGGTACAAAGATAAAGTATATGCTATCACAATCAACAGCGCAGAACAACTACTTTTCTCACTACTGATGCTCATCCCTGCCCGGTTCCCGTTGAGCTCCGCGAACCGGTTAGGGAATCAGCGCCGGGAGCCCATGGCGATGTAGACGAAGTACAGAAGGGTGGCTACCGCCTGGAGCAGTGCCGCTACATAGGTGAGGGCGGCTGCGGAGAGCACAGCGTTGACCCCCTGGGACTCCTCCTCCGTTACCAGCCCGGCGGCGGTGAGCATCTGTTTGGCCCGGCGGCTGGCGTCCAGCTCCACGGGCAGCGTGGCCAAGGAGAACAGCACCGCGGCGCTGAACAGAATTATCCCCAGCCATACGAACCCCGACATGCCTATGATTATTCCCAGGAAGAAGAAGACATAGCCCACCTTGGTGCCGATGTTGGCCACGGGCACCAGGGCGCTCCTGAGTCTCATGGGGGCATAGCCGTAGTGGTCTTGAAGGGCATGGCCCACCTCGTGGGCCACTATGCCCAGGGAGGCCACCGAGGGGGTGTTGTAGATGTCTCTGGAGAAGCGCAGCGCCTTGCGCCGGGGGTCATAGTGGTCAGTCAGCGTACCCGGGTGCTCCTCTATCATTACCTGAAGGCCGAAGGCCCCCACCAGCTTCCGGGCCACATCCAGCCCGTTGACCCGGCTCATATTGGGCACCTTGGCATACTTGCCGTAGGCAGACCGAACCCTGGCCTGGGCATACAGCATGACCAGCATCGCCGGGGCAGCGAATAGTAAATACATAGGGTCAAAGAAGAACATATCCCATCACCTCCCCTTTATCATGTATTACGAGTAAAAATTGTACCAGAATCAAGCCTCTGGGACAAGGTGAGCGAAAGGACTTGACAACGATCTTCGGATGCTGTTACATTGCT
>JASLQE010000060.1 GCA_030744635.1 Dehalococcoidia bacterium
ACGGCCTCCAGGGAGCCGAACTGCTGGATAATCCAAGGGTGCATCTCCTCGGGGCTGCTGAGGCAGGCCATGTACCTGTCAACATCGAAGATGCGGCTAAACAGGTCACGGCTCTCCATGGGGAGGGAGGCCACGATGGACACCAGCTCGGCTATGCCGGGCTCTGTAGTGGCGGGTCTTCTAATGTCGGAAATGTCGCACCCCTGTAAACACCATTGCCGCACCGTACTTGTCGGCCATCTCTACGGCGTCTTTATCTTTTACCGAGCCGCCGGGTTGGATGATAGCGGTAACACCGGCCTGGCAGGCTGCCTCCACCCCATCGGGGAAGGGGAAGAAGGCATCGGACGCCAGTACGCTGCCCCTGGCCTTCTCGCCGGACTTCTTGACGGCAATCTCCACGCTGGCCACCCGGCTGGGCTGTCCGGCCCCCATGCCCATCACCGCCCCGTCCTTCACCAGTACGATGGCGTTGGACTTGATGTGCTTCACCACCCGCCAGCCGAACAGGAGGTCGGTCATCTCCTGTGGGGTCGGTTTCCGCTTTGTCCGGGCCTCGGGGGAGGACTCGCTCTCCAGAAATACATCCGCGCTCTGGGCCAGGACACCGCCGCGCACGCGGCGCAACTCCCAGCCCTGCCCGGGCAGGTTCAGTGACGGCACCGCCAGGACGATGCTGCTGACTTTGGACTGAATATACGAAAGGGCATCCGGCGCATATTCCGGGGCTATGATGATATCGTAGCGGGTCTGGACCATCTCCCTGGCGGTGGCCAGTCCCACCGGCCGGTTGAAGGCCACTACGCCGCCGAAGGCGGCCACCGGGTCCCCCGCCAGCGCCCGGCGGTAGGCCTCGGTGAGGTCCGGGTGAGTAGCCAGGCCGCAGGGGTTGGTGTGTTTGACCACTACTACGGCGGTGTCCTGAAAGTCAATGGCGGCACCTATAGCGCCGTCTATATCCAGCAGGTTGTTATAGGAAAGCTCTTTGCCCGCCAGCTTGCCCATGGTAGCCAGGCTGAGGCCGGGGCGGAAGTGCTCCTCTTCGTAATAAGCTGCCCGCTGGTGCGGGTTCTCGCCGTAGCGCAGGTCCAGCACCTTCTTCAGGGGCAGGGTTGCCGTGGGGGGGAACTCCTCTTCGGCCAGGTAGCGTGAGATAAAGCTATCGTAGGTGGCGGTGTGCTGAAAGGCTTTCCACGCCAGGTGGCGGCGCACATCCTGCCCCATATCCCCGGCCCGGAGCGCCTCCAGTACCGTTTCGTAGTCGGCGGGGTCCACCACCACCAGCACATAGGGGTGGTTCTTGGCCGCCGCCCGGATGAGGCTGGGCCCGCCGATGTCAATATTCTCCAAGGCCTCCTCCATGGTGACCCCCTCTCTGGACACCGTCTGCCGGAAGGGGTAGAGGTTGACCACCACTATGTCTACCAGGCCGATGGAGTTTTCCGCAAGCTGGGAGAGGTGCGCTGGGGTGTCCCGGCGGGCCAGGATGCCGCCGAACACCTTGGGGTGCAGGGTCTTGACCCGGCCATCCATGATTTCGGGGAAGCCGGTCAGACTGGAGATACCGGTAACCTTGACGCCGGCCTCCGCCAGGGTCCGCTGGGTGCCCCCGGTGCTGAAAATCTCTGCTCCTAGCCCCTCCAGCCCTTTGGCGAAGGTGGCCAGGCCGCTCTTGTCATGGACGCTAACAATGGCTCGCATTCAACCCCTTATTCTATTGTTACGCGCCGCTCCCCGGCTACAACCTCCCCTATAAGGAAAGCAGTGGGCAGGGCAGACTTAACTCTGTCTGCTTGCTGGGGGGATAGCACTATGGCCATGCCCACCCCCATGTTGAAGGTGCGGAACATCTCCGCCTCGGCCACGGGGCCCGCCTCCTGGATGAGGCGGAAGAGGGGCGGCACCTGCCAGCTATCCTTATGTATGCGGACGCCCACGCCGGACGGGAGGCAGCGGGGCAGGTTGCCCTCCAGGCCTCCGCCGGTGATGTGGGCCATGCCCTTGATATGGGGTAGCCATGGCTCCAGCTCCCGCAGGTAGCAGCGGTGTGGCTCCAATAGCGCCTCTCCCAGCGTCCGGCCCAACTCCGGGTAGAGACGGTCCATGGCGGAGGGACTGGCATCCAGGTTGAAGACGGAGCGCACTAAGGAGTAGCCGTTGGTGTGCAGCCCGCTGGAGGGCAGGGCCAAGACCCTATCCCCATGGGCGATGTCCCGTCCCTCAATCACCCGGTCCTTTTCTACCGCTCCCACAATAAAGCCCACCAGGTCGTGCTCTCCCTCCCGGTACACTCCCGGCATCTCCGCGGTCTCCCCCCCTAGCAGGGCGCAGCCCACGCCCCGGCACGCCTCCGCCAGGCCCCGGATAATCTCCTCTATCACCTGGGGGCGCAGCCGGTCAGCGGCTATGTAGTCCAGCAGGAAGAGGGGTTTTGCGCCGGAGGTGAGGATATCATTGGTGCAGTGGTGAACCAGGTCACGCCCCAGCCCGTGATGGCGGCCGTGGGCTGCTGCCAGCTTCAGCTTGGTGCCCATGCCATCGGCGCTGGCCACCAGCAGGGGCTCCCGGTACCCCTGAAGCTGGTAAAGCCCGGCGAAAGGCCCCGGCCCGGCCAGCACCTCCGGGCCCAGGGTGCCTGCGGCCAGGCCCGCGATAGCCCCTTTAAGCTCACCGGCAAGATGAGTGTCCACACCGGCCTGGGAATAGGTCTTGGGTTTCATGCCGTCTCCGGCGATGTGGGCTCCAGGGCCAGCTTGTCCATCTCAAGCTGGACGGGTATAGGATAGTCTCCGGTAAAGCAGGCCACGCAGAAGTTCTTCTGAGGTAGGCCCACCGCAGAGATGAGGCCCTCCAGGCTCAGGTAGCCCAGGGAGTCCGCTCCCACAAAGTCCTGTATCTCCACCACGCTCTTCCGGGCGGCGATAAGCTCGTGGTGGCGGGCCATATCTACCCCGAAGAAGCAGGGGTGGCATATGGGTGGGGAGCAGATACGCAGGTGCACCTCTCGTGCCCCTGCCCGGCGTAGCATGGCAACCACCCGGGGGGTTGTGGTTCCCCGCACGATACTATCGTCTACTACCACCACCCTCTTGCCCTCCAGCACCTGGGGGAGGGGGTTGAACTTCAGCCTCACCCCCAGTTCCCGGATACGCTGGGCCGGCTCGATGAAGGTGCGCCCCACATAGCGGTTCTTCATCAGCCCCTCGGTGTATGTAAGGCCGGACTCGTTGCTATAGCCTATACTGGCGGCGGTGGCGGAGTCCGGCACACCCATGACCAGGTCGGCGGATACGGGGTACTCCCTCGCCAGGTGACGGCCCATAGCCTCCCGGCAGGGGTAGAGCAGCCTGTCGCCGATGACGCTATCAGGGCGGGCAAAGTAGATGTATTCAAAGATGCATAGTGCTCGGCCGGTGGACTCTCCGGGGTAGCTGGACACCCCGTCACCGTTAATGACTAATATCTCTCCCGGCTCTACCTCCCGTACGAACTCTGCGCCGACATGGTCCAGGGCACAGGATTCGGAGGCAAACACATGGCCTCCGTCCATGCGGCCTATGCACAGCGGACGCACCCCCAGGGGATCCCTCATCCCGATGACGCTGTACGGCGTCAGTATGGCTAGGGAGTAGGCCCCCTGCAAACGGTTGGAGGCGTAGCGGATTTTAGCGGGGAGGTCCCGGCCTGGTGCTGCCAGGATGAGGTGTGCGATAACCTCGGAATCAGTGGACGAACGGAAGGCGATGCCCTGCTCCTCCAGCTCATGACGCAGGGATAGGGCGTTGATAATGTTGCCGTTGTGTGCCAGGGCCAGGCTATCCAGGGAACCGCCCTCCACCAGCACCGGCTGTGCGTTGGCCAGCTGGCTTGAGCCGGTAGTGGAGTAGCGGTTGTGACCGATGGCGATGAGCCCTCCCAGCCGTGACATGGTCCTTTCGGTGAATACCTGGGTTACCAGTCCCATACCGGTGTGGGCATGGATGTGGTGACCATCGGCCGTGGCGATACCGGAGCTTTCCTGCCCCCGGTGCTGGAGGGCGAACAGGCCATAAAAGGTAAGGCGGGCCACGTCTTCACCCGGTGCGTAGACTCCGAAGATGCCGCAGGCCTCCCGCCATACCTGTGCCATGCCCTTACTATTATATCTCTGCTTCTGGTGGCAAATCAATTGCGCCCGGCGTAGCCCCCTGAGCTATCTACCGGGATGGGTGGGCGGAGAAAGGCGGGCTGCCCAGGGTTTGGATGTGGGCGTGGTTCCGTGGTGCGGGGGCGGCCGTGCCCGTGGCACGGGCATTGTATGTGGGTTGACAACCCGGGCTATAGTACGTATAATTGTTGATTAGTTTAGTCTATTAATCAACATAGTCAGTAAAAGATTTCCGCACGGGAAGTTGGTTGGTAAACAAGTAAGCGAAGGAGGACCAAGTGCAGCAGGATATTACTTCGGAGAGCCTTAGGGGGCTTATCGATAGCCTCAATTTCGCAGAGAAAGTTGACCGTTCCCTGGGGCTTATCCGTGAGGCCTACCAGGAGTTCGGGGATGGCCTTGTGGTCGCCAACAGCCTGGGCAAGGACTCGGTGGCCGTCTGGCACCTGGCCAAACGGGTCAACCCCGATATTAGGGGGTTTGTCGTCACCACCCGCTTCAAGCCCGCCGAGACGGTTGAGTTCATGGACCAGGAGGTGAGCCGATGCCCGGAGCTGAAGGTCTTTAAGAACGATGAGTCCATCCCCGAGGGGCTCTATCTGACCGACCCCGACCGCTGCTGCGATATCCTCAAGGTAGTCCCGACGAGACTGGCCATAGAGCAGATGAAGGTGGCCTGTTGGGTGACGGGGTTGCGCTGCACCGAGGGGCGGACCCGCACGGACTTCCGCGAGGTTGAGGAGAGGGACAAGGGGCTGATTAAGCTCAATCCTATCTTGCTATGGCACGAGCGCGAGGTCTGGCAGTATCTGGCCCTCCACCGTGTGCCGGTGAACCCCCTGTATCTCCGGGGGTATCGTTCCCTGGGGTGTGCTCCCTGCACCCGTATTGCCGGCGGCCTCAGCGAGAGGGGGGGGCGTTGGGTGGGGACGAGCAAATGCGGCGGCGAGTGTGGTATTCATACCCGTCCCCTCAAGACCAGTGCGGAGCTGGTCTAAGGTTTCGCTGATATCGAGGTGTCTTTGGCGACGGATGGACTGAAACAGGGGGCCTTTGAGGCCGGGCCCGACAGGGAGGCTGTATTCCATTGTCCGGCCAGCCGGCGTTGCGATGGCTCATACTCTGGCCCCGAGGTGGCCGAAACCCTTCGGTACCGTGTGGGAAGCCGGTAGCACATGGACCCCAGTATCGTTGTCCTCGGTTTCGGCGTAGGAGTCCTGGTGGGCCTGACTGGCATGGGCGGCGCCGCCCTGCTCACCCCGGTGCTCATCCTATTCTTTGACGTGCGTCCCATTATGGCTATTGGTTCTGACCTGGTGTACCAGGCCGTTACCAAGGGGTTCGGGGCGTTTCAGCACCGTCGACAGGGAACGGTTAACGGTTGTCTGGTGCGCTGGCTGGCGATAGGTGGTGTGCCGGCCTCGGTGGTCGGCATAGCGCTCGCC
>JASLQE010000061.1 GCA_030744635.1 Dehalococcoidia bacterium
GAGGCGGTGCTGGCGGTGGAGGCGGAGGGCGGCGATGTGGTCACCATAGAGGGCCTGGCCCGTGACGGTGTCCTACACCCCCTCCAGCAGGCCTTCATAGACCACGGCGGCCTCCAGTGCGGCTTCTGCACCCCCGGCCTCGTCATGGTGGCCTATGCACTGCTCCGTGATAACCCTCATCCTACAGAGCACCAGGTGCGCATGGCCATCGCCGGAAACCTCTGCCGCTGTACCGGCTACGACAAGGTTGTGCGGGCCGTTATGGCTGCAGGATAGGGGAAATATGTCTGCTAGGTTCATCGGAGAGCGGCTACCCAGAGTGGATGCCCCTGACCGGGTCACCGGTAGGGCGGTTTACGCCGCCGATATCCGCCTGTCGGAGATGCTCCACGGAAGGGTGCTGCGCAGTCCCCATGCCCATGCTTACATAAAGAGGATAGATGTCAGCAGGGCGCTGGCCCTGGATGGGGTGAAGGCCGTGGTCACCGCCACTGACTTCCCCCCATCCGGAGGGGGGCAGATGATAGTGAGGGGTGAGGTGGAGCTTAACGTGGACCACATCCGGCAAGTGGCGCTGGCCCATGACAAAGCTTTGTATCACGGCCATGCCGTGGCGGTGGTGGCGGCCACGGACCCTCACATAGCGGAGGACGCCCTGGAACTAATAGAGGTGGACTACGAGCCACTGCCCGCCGTGCTGGATGCCGAGGAGGCCATGAAGGAGGATGCTCCCCTCGTCCACCCTGGCCAGCGCCCCCGCACGCGGGAGGGCACTCTCGACCGGCCCAGCAATATCGCCGCTACTTATAACTTCAGTCGGGGGGATGTGGAGGAGGGTTTCCGGGAGGCGGATGTGGTGGTGGAGCATACCTTTCGCACCCGCATAGTGCACCAGGGCTACATGGAGCCTATGGCAGCGGTGGCCCGCGCGGACCCCGATGGGCACATCACCGTATGGGCCTCTACCCAGGGTAACTTCAGCCTCCGCTCCCAGCTTGCCTCGGTGCTGGAGGTTCCATCTTCACAGGTGAAGGTGGTCCCAGTGGAGGTCGGGGGTGGTTTTGGAGGCAAGCTGAACTCGGTTCTGGAGCTACCGGCAGTGCTTCTTGCCCGCAAGACGGGCTGCCCGGTGAAGCTGGTGATGAGCCGTGAGGAGGTGCTGCGGGCCTCCTATCCCGCCCCGGCCACTGTTATCACGGTAAAAGCGGGTGCCACCGCCGATGGCAGGCTGACCGCGGTCGCAATGAGGGCCGTTTTCGATGCCGGTGCTTTCCCCGTCGCCCCTGTGGTGGCCGCCTACCTTACCAGCCTTGCCCCCTATAAAATCCCCCACCTCCGCCTGGAGGGATACGAAGTAGTGACCAACAGGCCCAAGATAGGTGCCCTCCGGGCCCCGGGCGCCCCCCAGGGGGCCTTCGCCGTGGAGAGCCAGATGGACCTCCTGGCGGAGAAGCTCAACATCGACCCCCTGGAGCTGCGACGCCGTAACGCCACCCAGGAGGGGGAACCCATGCCGGTGGGCCGCGCCTTCAACCGCATCGGCCTGCAGCCCCTGCTGGAGCGTATCGCCTTACACCCATCCTGGACCACCGCCCTGAAAGGCCCACACCGGGGCCGGGGGCTGGCGGTGGCCTTCTGGCCGGGGGCCGTTATGCCCTCAAGCTGCAACCTCACGCTACAGGACGATGGCTCCTTCTCCCTCATGGTGGGGTCGGTGGACCTGACCGGCACGCGCACCACCATGCTTCAGGTGGCCGCCCAGGAGTTGGGGGTGTCTCCGTCCCAGATACGCGTATTCGTGGGGGACACGGACTCGGTGGGACATACGGAGGTCAGCGGCGGCAGCCGCATCACCTATACCATGAGCACCGCCGTCAATCAGGCCTGTACCCGAATGCTGGACATGCTGCGGGAGCGGGCCGCCGCCGAGTTGGAGGTGGACCCGCAGGAGTTGGATTACGACGCCGGCGTCTTCGCGTCCCGTGTCTCAGCGGATAAGCGGCTAACCCTAGCCGACCTGGGACGGCAGAGCCTGCGACGGGGCGGTCCGGTTACCGCCACAGGCGCCGTGGCCCGTATGCAGCCCGCCCCTTCTTTTGCCGCCCATGTGGTGGATGTGGAGGTGGACCCGGAGACCGGCCAGGTGAAGCTGCTGAAGTACACAGCGTTTCAGGATGTGGGGCGGGCGGTGAACCCCACCCAGGTGGAGGGGCAGATACAGGGTGGTGCCGCCCAGGGCCTTGGCTGGGCGCTCATGGAAGGTTACCAGTTCAGCGAAGCCGGCGTCCTGCAGAACGCCAACCT
>JASLQE010000062.1 GCA_030744635.1 Dehalococcoidia bacterium
CGGGGAGACGGAGGGGGTGAGCCAGCCCTTTCTTTCGGTAGTCATCCCCGCCTATAACGAGGCGGAGCGGATTTCGTCCACCCTTGAAGAGGTAGCCGGTTTCCTGAGTAACCGGGCCTACGAGTGGGAGGTTGTGGTGGCCGATGACGGCAGCACCGATGCCACCGCCGGCCGGGTGGCGGAGTGGGCGGCTCGGGAGCACCGGGTGCGTCTGGTCCGGCTGCAACACGGGGGTAAGGGATGGGCGGTGAAGCAGGGCATGCTGGCCGCCCGTGGACGCTACCGCTTCATGTGTGACGCTGACCTCTCCATGCCCGTTGAACATTTGGAACGCTTCCTCCCCCCTCGGCTGGAGGGATACCACATCGCCATCGGCTCCAGAGAGATCCCCGGCTCCCGGCGTATAGGCGAGCCGTGGGGCCGACGCCAGATGGGCAAGGTCTTTAGGTCTCTGGTCCGCCTTACGGTGCTGCCTGGCATCAGGGACTCCCAGTGCGGTTTCAAGTGTGTGGAGGGGCACACGGCTGATGCCCTGTTTACAGACCTGAGCCTCAAAGGATTCAGCTTTGATGTAGAGCTGCTGGTGATGTCCCACCGCCGGGGTCTGCGACTGGTTGAAGTGCCTATAGACTGGTACTACCGGTCCCAGAGCAAGATTCGGCCCCTGCGGGATGCCCGCCGCATGCTGGCCGATGTATTAAGGCTATGGCGTTCCCCTCCGAGCTGAGACAGGTGGCAATTGTACGCCTGGCCAACCTTTGTTCACCCCCCCCCAGCGTGTCGGGGGCTCAAAGGCCCAAATCGGAGGCAATCTCCTGCATAGCCCCCACCCCCAGGGAGACGAACTCCTCCAGGTCCAGCCCCAGCCACTCCTGGCACCGGGCGATGTGCTCCCTGTTGGCGCCGGCGGCGAAACGGTTCTCCTTGAAGCGCTTGAGCACCGAGGCCGCCGTCAGCCCGGCTATCTTATCCGGCCTCACCAGCGCCACGGCTACTATGAGGCCGGTGAGGGGGTCCGCACAGAACAGGGCCTTGTCCAACAGGCCCTCCTGGGGCACACCATGGGCCTCGTTGTGTGTCAGCACGGCCTGGACAATGTCCGGGGAGAGGCCCATCCCTCGTAGCAGCTCCGCCCCCTCTTTGCTATGGCGGGCCATGTCACCCCCGGTTAGCTCCACATCGATATCATGGAGCAGCCCCGCTAGTGCCCACTCCGCGGGGTCTCCCCCTAGACGCCGGGCCAGGTTCGTCAGGATGACCTCCGTGGCCAGCATGTGCTTGATGAGGTTGGCGTTCTTCACCCTCTCCTGGACTGCGGCCATTGCCTCTTCCCGTGTCATGGTTAACCTCCATCCCGGTATTTCGTTTTAGCCCACCCTTTGTAACACCGAACGCAGAGGTACAATGATAGGGCTGCGCTACTTCGTTTCCGGCACTTTCCTCATCCAGGATACCAGTGCAGCCCCGATGATGAAGAGCGCTATGCCCATCCCAAAGGCCGGATAGTAGCTGCCGGTGCGGTCAAAGACAAACCCAGACGCAATAGGCCCCGACGATGCCATCACGGCCGCCCCCAACTGCACCCCACCTATCAACGCCGCCACGGACCTTATGCCAAAGAACTCCGCCGCCAGGAAGGGTACCAGCACCGCATAGCCCCCCCAGGCAAAGCCATACACCACCACAAAGGGATATATCATCGCCGGGTCCCGCATGGTTATTATCCACAGCAAGGCCGTAGTTGACAGCAGGGCGCTGATTACCCAGGGCACCCGGCCACCAATACGGTCGGCCACATAGCCCGTAACAATCATACCCCCAAACCCAGAAATGCCCATCAGAGAGACCAGTGTGGCCCCTTTCGCCGCCGCAAGACCCTGGTCTGTGGAAAAGGTTACCAGATGAGCCACAACCATGTGCACAGCGGATAAAGAGACGCCGGAAGCCAGCAGGATTTTCCAGAAGGTGGGTGTTCTGACCGCTTGTAACAGGCTGTGCCCGCCAGGCCGGCGGCCCCTGGTGACCGCCGGCCTGCCTCCCATCAGCTGCCCCAGCGATAGCACCAGCACCCCAATAACCACCGCCACCAGTATATAAGTCTGTCTCCAGCCCAGCATGGAAATAACCCATGACAGGGACAGCGGCACTATTGCCGTCCCCAGGGTGATACCGGAAACACCCACACCCAGGGCCAGTCCCCGCCGCTGGTGGAAGCGCCGGCTTACCGCCCCTACCACCGGAACAAAGACGGTGGCACCACCCACCCCCGTCAGTAGGTACAGGGCGTAAAGCTGCCACAGTTCCTGTATCTGTGATAGCAACAAGTAGCCCACACCCAACAGCGCTGCGCCCACGGATACCAGGAGCCGGGCACCATATTTATCCGCCAAGGAGCCGGTCACCGGCGATAGGACTCCCTGGGCCATCATAGCTACCGATAAGGCGGCGGCGGTGCCACCCCGTGACCAGTCGAAATCGTCCAGAAGGTACTTTAGAAAAACATTAAAGGCCAGGAAGCTGCCTATTATAGTAGTGGTGATAAGCATCCCCGCGGGGGCCACAACCCAGTCCGGCAGCCGCGATGCCCTTTGTCCCTCCAAATCAGCTACCGGAGGCGGGTACGGGCTGGCCATGCTGGAGGGTCAGCAGCTTCTTCAAATACTGGCCGGTGCTGGAGCTGTCTACCTCGGCCACACGCTCCGGTGTGCCTTGAGCTATGACATAGCCGCCTCTGTCCCCCGCCCCCGGCCCCAGGTCTATCAGCCAGTCGGCGTTTTTGATGACATCCAGATGATGCTCAATGACTACCACTGTATTACCACCATCGGCCAGGCGGTGGAGCACCCGGAGCAGGACGGCTACATCGCTGAATGAGAGACCGGTGGTGGGCTCATCCAGTATATACAGCGTGTTACCGGTGGCGCGTCGGGACAGCTCGGTGGACAGTTTCACCCGCTGGGCCTCACCCCCGGAGAGGGTTGTAGCAGGCTGGCCCAAGCGTATGTAGCCCAGCCCCACATCCCTCAATGTCTCTAATTTTGACCTGATTTTGGGCTGGGCGGAGAAGAAGCCCAAGGCCTCCTCCACCGTCATGTCCAGCACATCTGCGATGCTTTTGCCTTTGAAACGGACCTCCAGTGCCTCCCGGTTGTAGCGCTTCCCCTCGCACACCTCGCAGGGCACCGTGACATCGGGCAGGAAGTGCATCTCAATCTGGATATAGCCCTCCCCACGGCAGGCCTCGCACCGTCCACCCCTGACATTGAAGGAGAAGCGGCCCGGGGCATAGCCCCGGATACGGGCCTCGGGGAGGGCGGCGAAAAGCTCGCGGATGGGCGTAAAAGCCCCGGTATATGTAGCCGGGTTGGAGCGTGGGGTGCGGCCGATGGCGGACTGGTCTATGTCCACCACCTTATCAATGTGCTCCACCCCTTTCAGGCCATCGCATTCCCCCGGCCTCTTTCTGGACCTGTATAGGGCCTGGGCCAGCTTTTTGTAGAGGATATCATTCACCAGCGTGCTCTTGCCGGAGCCCGATACTCCGGTTACCCCCACCAGTTTGCCCAGGGGGATTCGGACATTGATGTCCTTGAGGTTGTTCTGCCGGGCACCCTGCACCGTCACATGGTTGCCACTGCCCGGTCGCCTTTTGCCAGGTATAGGGATTTCTTTGGCCCCGCTGAGGTACCGCCCGGTGAGGGACTGTGGGGCACGCTTAATCTCCTCCAGCGCACCTACCACCACTACTTCACCACCCTGCTCCCCGGCCTCCGGGCCCATATCTATGATGAGGTCAGCCGCCCGCATCACCGCCTCATCGTGCTCCACTACTATTATGGTGTTGCCCAGGTCACGCAGCCGCTTCAGGGTCTCTATCAGCCGGTAGCCATCGGAGGGATGGAGACCCACCGTCGGCTCATCGCAGATATAGAGCACCCCCATGAGGCCGCTGCCTATCTGGGTGGCCAGCCGGATGCGCTGCGCCTCCCCTCCGGCGAGTGTGGTAGAGGCCCGGTCCAGGGTAAGATATTCCAGCCCCACATCGCGAAGGAAGCCCAGCCGGGAGCGGACTTCCTTGAGAACCTGGTGAGCGATTAGCTGCTCCCTGGATGATAAAACATCGCCACTCACAAGGTGGTCTACCCATTCCAGGGCCTCACTCACCGGCAGGGCTGTGACCTCCATTATGTTCCTTAAATCGACGGTCACCGCCAGAGCCTCCGGCCTCAGCCGTTTTCCCAGACACTGAGTACAGGGATGGGATGACATATGTTTCTCTATCTCGCCCCTCACCAGGTCTGAGTTGGTCTCTTTGTAGCGCCGCTCCAAATAGGGTACCACGCCTTCGAAACCGGTGAAGTGCCCGCGTACCCGACCATAACGGTTTCGGTACTTTACCATGTGCCCTTCCTCACCGTAGAAGACCATCCTCAGGTCATCTTCGGAGAGCTCGCCCACCGGCACTTCCGCAGAGAAGCCGTACTGCCGTGCCACATCCTCCACCTGGCTGGAGTACCAGGAGTTGTTCCATACCCAGGACTGGATGGCCCCCTCCGACAGGGATAGCGCTTTGTTGGGCAGCAGCATCTCCGGGTCTACCTCCAATTTATTGCCCAGTCCGGTACAGGCGGGGCAGGCCCCATGAGGGCTGTTGAAGCTGAAGGTGCGCGGGGCAATTTCCCCAAGGCTTACGCCGCACTGGACACAGGCGAAGTGCTCTGAGAACAGCCACTCCTCGCCCTCCACAGACGCCACCAGCACCACCCCGGCACCCAGACGCAGGGCGGTCTCTACGGAATCGGACAAGCGGCTGTCCTCTGCCTCCCCGGCCACCACCCGGTCCACCACCGCCTCTATGGTATGCTTCTTGTTCTTATCTAACCGGAGCTCCTCAGTGAGGTCCCCCAGCCTGCCGTCCACCCGCACCCGCACATAGCCCGCCTTGCGCAGGTCTTCGAAGACTCCCAGGTGCTCACCTTTGCGGTCTTGCACCAGAGGGGCCATTATCTGCAGGCGCTGGCCCTGCTGAAAACTCTTCAGGGCATCCACGATTTGCTGCACCGTCTGGGGGGCAATTTCTCTGCCGCACTGGGGGCAGTGGGCACGCCCCACCCGGGCGAACAGCAGTCGCAGATAATCGTAAATCTCCGTAACGGTCCCCACGATAGAGCGTGGGTTTCGGGATGCACCCTTCTGGTCAATGGAGATTGCCGGGCTTAACCCCTCAATGTAGTCCACATCGGGCTTTTCCATCTGGCCCAGGAACTGCCGTGCATAGGCAGAGAGGGACTCGATATAGCGGCGCTGCCCCTCAGCGTAGATGGTGTCAAAGGCCAGGGAGCTCTTGCCAGAGCCGGAAACGCCGGTGATGACCACCAGCTTGTCTCTGGGGATAGTGACATCTATGTTCTTGAGGTTGTGCTCCCGGGCACCCCGAACTACGATAGCATCTGTAGCCATACCAATCCCCAATTCTACACCCGCTAACAACGCCAAACAAGTCATAAGGGGTTCGGTGTGGGTGCAGCCTTCCCCATAAGAGCAGACAAAATGAGGGCAAATAAGCAGAAAGGTCCATGCCTTCCAGAAACCTTGACGCTCTCGAGGCACCGGCCTACAATGGCAGCAACAATGGGGCCACAATAATGGGAAATTACCGCGCCCGCCCCACAGGAAGCTGAAATGAGAAAAGGTTTCTATTACGGGTGGGTTATTGTAGCCACTTCTTTCGTAACCCTGACCACCTACGGGGTATTCTACTCCCAGGGTTTGTTCTTTGAGCCCCTGATGACACATTTCCAGTGGTCACGAGCGGAGGTGTCCCTGGCTTTCACCATCTACATGGCCACCTATACCTC
>JASLQE010000063.1 GCA_030744635.1 Dehalococcoidia bacterium
TCCCCTTGGAGGCGACAAGGGCTGCCCTCTTGGATTTCTGGTCATCAACCATAGTTGCACTTAGCCTTTCCTGATAGCGAAGACTAAAACTTTGCCGTCTTTACTACTGTCTACAAGCGGGTTGCCGGTCTCCCTGCACCAGGCAGCGAAGTCCGTAGGTGACGCCGGGTCGGTGGCCAGCACCTGAAGCACCTGGCCCGTCTCCATCTCTTCTATGGCTAACTTGGCCTTGACCACTGGCATGGGACATAGCAGCCCCTTGGTATCAAGGACCTCGTCTATCTTGATTTCGGCCATTCCTATCCTCCCACTTCTATTATACGCTGCCAGCCCCGAAGCTTACACCCAGGAGGTCATTCGGCAAACAACTTCACACCCAGGGAAGGCGCTTGCTGGCGGCTTTGGCCGAGGTGTCGGCGGCCAGGCCTTGCTCCTCCAGCGCCCGGGCCACCAGGGACCAGAACTGCTCCCGGTGGGCTCCCGTAAGCACCGCCTGCTCGTGGGCCTCCATGAGGGACACCGGGTAGCCCCGGCCCTTGCGGCAGGAGTCCACCATGAGACTATGGGTCAACCCCAGGAGCACGGGGTCTTGGGCCACCCACCGCGGCACCTCCACGCGGGCTATCTCCTCATCCGCATTTATGTAAAAGAAGAACACCTGGTGCTCTCCGTAGTACTGTCGTACCACGGAAGACGCTGAAGAGAATATGGGCGAGCGTTCGCCACCGCCGAGAAGGTCGGTGAACAACATGCGGTCATCCAGCCCGTCCAGGCCGGAGCAGTCTTTGTCCCGGCCCCGGCAGTGCTTGTCGCAGTCCGGGGGGTCAAAGGGGCACAGGGCGACCCGTAGGGCATTGACGACATCGGTGCCGGCGGGGCGGCTTATGTAGCTGGCCAGGGCCACGGGCCGGTCCGGGGCTGCGGTCCTCATTCTCTCCAAAGCGGGCAGGAACCCCTTCTCTAACAGGGCCTCCCGGACGAACCCGGGGAACCCCTGGGCGGTAACACCCCATAGTATGAGGGTACCGTCCAGAAGCCCCAGGGTGGGCAGAGAGGGGTCTACCGCCTCCACCAGCCCGGCCAAGGCTTCGGCCTCCACCACGGTGCGCTTGAGCCCCAGTACCGCCCCCTCCACCGGCTCGTCCCTGATACCGGCTGGGTCCGGGACGGCCAGGTCAACATCCTCGCAATACAGGCTGGGGCGGCTGTCCAGACGGGCTGTAGGTGCATCGCCATACTGGATGTGGGCCGTACCGATGTTGATGAGATGGCAGCGAGCGGGGCTGTGGCGGTCCGATGCCATATGAGAGCCGTCTGCGGCCACCACGGCAAAGGAAATTGGTACAGTTGGTGGTGGAAAAGCCCCTCTCAGGCCCTCCTCCACCCCAGCGACCAGCCAGGTGGTGCGGGCAGCGGCAATCCGGCGCTGCAACAAGGGAATATCGGCGCTGGCGCTCTCCAGTGTCTCCCGGGCCAGGGCCAGCCGCCGCACCCACTCCTGCCGCCCCGCCCGCAGCCGGGAGACCAGGGACTCAATCTGAAGCACCACCTGGTGCAGGTCTAAGGCCACTTTACACCAGTATAGCACAGGAGTTGGAAGGCAGCTCAAACACATTGGCGAACCTGGTCCCCCCGGAACAACTTACCTGGGCGCGCGGGATACAGGAGCTCCTTTAGTATCCCTTTCTTGCTGGCCCGGAGCCTTTTCTGTTAGAATGGGCGGGTATCTGAAAGGGAGGCAGCATGACCCAGGTCTCGCGGGTAGCCGAGGATGTTTTCCACCTCCATATACCGTCTGAAAAGCTTACCACCTTATTCACCGTCTACCTGGTACAGGATGGCGGCGGCGCGCTGATAGAGCCCGGCCCGGCGGCCAACATACCCGGTATCCTGGAGGGCTTCAACCAAATAGACTTTGACCCCTCCTATCTGAAATACATCGTCCCCACCCACATACACATGGATCACGCCGGTGCCTGCGGCCCACTGGCCCAGCAGTTCCCCCAAGCCAAGGTGGTTATCCACCCAGATGGGAAACGCCACATGATAGACCCGTCCCGGCTGATAGCCAGCACCAAGATGGCCTTCGGGGACGACTTTGAGAACGCCTACGGCCCCATTCTCCCCATACCGGAGGCCCAGATGGTGGTGCCGGAGGACGGGGAGGCCCTCAGACTGGGAGGACGGGATCTCAAGGTGGTCTACTCACCGGGACATGCCTCCCACCACCTATCTCTATATGACTCCAAGACGGGGGCACTGTTTTGCGGCGAGTCCTTGGGGGTGCCGCCACCAGGCACTCAGGCACCGCTGCCTCATGCCGCACCCCCCGGGTTTGATATGGAGACATATTTGGAGACGATGGAGAAGCAGCGGGCACTGAAGCCCAGCATGCTCCTATACTCTCACGGCCATATAGGGAAAGACCCGGATTCTCTCATCACAGCCGCTAAGCAGAACACCCTGGCCTTCGCTGAAATGGTAGTCACCGCCCTCAAGGCGGAGGAGGGTGAGGAGCAGATTGGGCGGCGGGCCAGGGAACTCATGAAACGAGTAAGCGGAATTGTGGACGAGCGCATAATGCTAAATATGACAGTTGCCGGTTTCCTGTTCTACTATCGTAAAAGGGACTTAGCATGAACCAGAACCTCATTCTCAAGAGGCTGGAGGTAGGCCCCTTCATGTCCAATTGCTTTATCGTGGGTTCCCGCCAGAGCAAAAAAGGGGTCATAGTAGACCCAGGCGCTGACGCCCCGGATATCCTCCGTGAGGCACAGACGGGCGGGCTAGATATCCAACTGGTAGTCATCACACATGGACATGTAGACCATATCTCCGCCGCTGCGGCCGTAAAAGAGGCCACCGGGGCCAGGGTGGCCGTTCACAAAGACGATGCCCAGCAGATGCGGAGCGGCCATAGCTCCGCAGCCAGCATGTTCGGGATGCGCTTTGACCCACCTCCCGAGCCTGACCGCCTGCTGGAGGACGGGGAGAAGATAGAGGTAGATGGCCTCAGCTTCGTGGTGCTGCATACCCCAGGCCACAGCCTGGGCGGTATATGCCTCTATGGGGAGGGCGTGGTTTTCACTGGGGATACACTGTTCAACCTCAGTATAGGCCGGTTTGACTTGCCCGGCGGCGATGGCCCGCTGCTGGTCGGCAACATACACGCCAAGCTCATGGTGCTGCCCGAGGAAACGATAGTGCTACCCGGCCACGGCCCGCAGAGCACCATCGGCCACGAAAAGCAGTGGAACCCGTTCCTTAAAGAGGACTTCCTCAGCTTATGAGACAGCGCATCTGCCTTACCGCCACTTGACTAATCAGCCGGCACCGCTGTAAAATCTGACACATTACGCCGTTCAGGAGGGGAAAAATGGCAGGTCCGTTGGAAGGCATAAAGATACTGGAATGGGCCATGTACCACAACGGCCCCGCTGCCGGCTATATGCTGGGAGACCTGGGGGCCGAGGTGATTAAGATTGAGCAACCGGTAACCGGAGACTATTGCCGCGGTGTACAGAGCATGTTTGACTCCGGCATGGGGATTCCCGGTGGAGGCAACGCTCAGTTTGAGACCGCCAACCGCAACAAGAAGGGAATAGTACTGGACTTGAGCCAGGAATCGGGACGGCAGGTCCTTTACAAACTGGTGAAAACAGCGGATGTGTTTTACACAAACTTCCGGAAGAGTGTCGCCCACAAGCTTAAGGTGGACTATGCCACCTTGAAGCAGCACAACCCCAAGCTGATTTACGCTGACAACTCGGCGTATGGGAACAACGGGCAGTGGAGCGGGAAACGGGGCTTTGACCCGGTGGCCCAGGCCCTGTCCGGAGCCATGTGGATGTTCGGCGACCGCGATGACACCGAGCCATCCATGGCCGTGGGCGGCATATTTGACCAGACAGGGGCCACCCTGCTGGCCTACGGCATACTGGCCGCACTGCTGGCGCGGGAGCGCACCGGGGTAGCCCAGGAGATTGAATGCTCCCTCCTTGGGGGCGGCATCCACATGCAGGCTATCAATGTAAACGCTCACCTGTGGCGGGGCAGGGGAATGGCCCGCCATTCCCGCAAGCGCGCGCGCAGCACTATGTCCAACTATTACAGGTGCTCCGACGATAAGTGGCTGCTGCTCACCGAACCCCAGTCAGAGCGTTTCTGGCATGATTTCTGCACCGCCCTGAACATTCCCGAAGTGGAGAACCACCCCAAATTCGCTACCCCTGATGCCCGCAAAGAGAACTACGCCGAAACCAACAACATCATGGAGAATGTCTTTGCCACCAAGACCCGCCAGGAATGGCTGGATATAATGAAGCAGTACCAGTTCGCCCACGCACCGATTTTAGACTACGATGAAATGGCCGAAGACCCTCAGGTGCTAAGAAACGAATACCTGGTGGAGATGGACCACCCTACCATGGGCAGGGTCAAGACGCTGGGCTTCCCTGTAAAGTTCTCCGAGACCCCCGCTCGTATCCAGGGGCCGGCCCCTGAGTTCGGGCAGCACACTGAAGATGTCCTCTTGGAAGCCGGCTACTCCTGGGAGGATATCGCCGCCCTCCGTGAACAGGGTGCGTTGGGGTAGGTCTAAATAAACAGCTGATTCTGTAGTCCGGCAACTACAGCAGAAGCGCCCGGCTGTGCCTGCCATAGGGCGGGCCACGGCCCGAGTCAACGCAACAAGCTTGGTACCGTTTCTCAGGTGCTATCCGAAAGGCGCTATCCCGACCGCCCCAGCCTCTCCTCCAACGCGGCCATCTGGGCCTGCAGGCTTTTTTGCTCAAAGGCCACCGTCAGGTCGCCCCGGGTCTTCTCCAGCACCCCCCTGACCATATCGGTGGTGCGCCTGAGTCCGCCGGTAAGGGCATCCGGGAAGTCTATGGTCACCAGCACCCCGTAGATATCGTCCATAGCGGACAGCAGCTCCTCAGAGCGGGACAAATCGGACCTCCGGATGCCATCCAGAAGATAGCGGCGAAGCTCCCCGGCCGCCTCCCCCATCCCGTTGAGATAGGCAGGCAGGGAAACGCCCAGCTCCTCGGGGCCGGGCAAATGGCTGCCGACCACGAGCGAAAGTGTCAGACACCCCTCGGCATACTCCTTCTGGGCGGTCTGGACATACCCCGTCCCGGACAGGTCAGGAAAATCGGTGATGGCTTCAGATATCTCTTTCAACAGGTCCTGGGCCCGGTCCAGTAGCTCTTGGGCCAATTCCTGCTCCTGACGATGGACGGCCCTTATACTGGCGGAGCAGTGGCGTACCGTATCCCGGCTCAGGCTCAAGGTGCGCTCCCGCGCCTTATCCTTTAGCGAGAGGCCCTGGCGCGCTCTTTCCGCTATATCCTCCAGGCGGGAAGTTAGCTCATTGGATGCCATTCTTGGCCTCCTCCATGGCTTTTACCAAGTCTGCGGTAGCCCTTTCCACATCGGGCGCACCCAGGACGGCGTTGATGACCGCAATGGCATCGGCACCGGCACGCACCACCTGGTCCACATTATCCTGGTTTATGCCGCCTATAGCCACCACCGGTAATGAGACGGTGTCCCTGACCTCGTGCAGGGCGCCTCCAGCCCTTTTACCACAGCTCCCGCTTTGGAGGTGGTGGGAAACATGGCCCCCACGGCCACATAGTCGGCCCCCCCCCCGTCCTGAGCGGCCAGGGCCTGC